>NZ_JAMOKX010000005.1 GCF_023646285.1 Helicobacter colisuis
TCCTATGTGCCCTGCAAATCCACCTGCAGTATTACCACTAATATTCTCTATATTATTCAAAACAATGTTAGAAAAAGTTCCGTTATCTATCCACCCTGCAAATCCACCTGCTTGGTAATTACCACCACTAATATCCCCTATATTATTCAAAGCAATGTTAGAAAAAGTTCCAGCTCCTATGTGCCCTGCAAATCCACCTGCAGTATTACCACTAATATTCTCTATATTATTCAAAACAATGTTAGAAAAAGTTCCGTTATCTATCCACCCTGCAAATCCACCTGCAATATCACCACTAATATTCCCAATATTATTTAAAACAATGTTAGAAAAAGTTCCGTTATCTATCCACCCTGCAAATCCACCTGCATCACCCAAAGCACTACCCTGAAAATTTAATCCATCAATGGTTAGATCTTGCACACTTCCACCTTTAATGTCGCCAAATAATCCTGCCAAGAGTTTTCCACCTGCATTAATTGATAGATTAGAGAGAGTGTGTCCATTACCATAGAAATTACCTGAGAAAGGGTTAGTATCATTCCCCACAGGTTCAATTGCTCCTGCATATTTAAAATCAATATCCTTAATGAGTTTAAAGGTATCTATGTTATTTGTATTTCCCCCATTAATAATATCTGCAAAACTACTCCAATCTTCAGTGTCTTTAATAGAAGCGTATATGGTAGTAGTGACATTATTGCCATTTTGATTAATTCCTAATTGAACATCAGTCCAACCTGTTGCAGATTGTCCTACTTCAATTTTTGCGTTATTCCCTTCTGCAGTAACATTTATAGAATCAATTGTGCCAATGGTATTTCCATTTGCATGTAAATCAGTATGATTAGCCGTTATTTCTAATTTTGTGTTAGTTAAACTATCTTTATTAAAACTTCCAAAAGCGACTTGCTTTCTACCTTTTTCATCAACATAGTTTCCAACATTCGTTACCCTATTCCCCACAAGAACAATTTCATTAGCCCTAATAGTTCCCATATTAACTATATCACCCTTATTAGCACTAAAAACAGGGGAGAAAGAACCATTATTTGAAAAAGTTTGAATAGCATTATTATCAAAAGGTGAAGTAGAAACACCAAATTTATTAGCATTGATACTTGCATCTTTGCCTATTAATACCCCACTAGGATTGACTAGATAAATATTATTAGTTCCACCATTTAATTTTCCTAGAATCTGTGAAGCTTTATTAGTATAATCTAAGTTTAAATAATTTTTTTGTTTTGTAGTGAAATTAACACTTGCTTCTTTACCAATATTAAATCCACCACCCCAAGCAATGACATTGTTTTTATTATTACCTTCAATATACATTTTGTTACCATTTGTAGCAATACTTCCTGTCCCATTTACAAACTTACCCCCACTTGGCAATTGATTATTGCTTATTGTAGGTAAATTTGCAGCAGATAGACTAGGTGATAGTGCTAAACTTGCAACAATAGAAATATTTACAAGGGATTTAGAGGATTTTACAAAATGCCCCCTAAAGCAAGATGAAGAATTTAAGAAAAACTTTTTTGCATTTAAAGGGTTATTGCTCATCCCCCCCCCCCGCATAATAAGCGAATTAGAACTTTTTGACATAATTTCTCCTTTTTGTAAAAGTTACCTAGATATTTTATAATTTATCTAATTAAATTATCTTAAACTTCACTTTTACATTCAAATAGCCAAATTAACAAATTTTTAATTTACAATAAGAAAAATTTGAATATCAACAACCCCAAGCAACATAAGCTTTATTCTCTAGTAGTTATCGCAGATTCTACTTTGGCTTTAGCCTCTTTGTTCCGTAAGATAATCTCCAAAACACCCATTTTATAAGTAATAGAAGCGATTAAGGCTAAATTTTCTTCGTGTTCTTGTGTATTGGTATAGCCTCTTAGGCGAGTTTGTAAAAAAAGCTGAAATTGTAAGGAATCTTCTAAATATGGGTAATTTGCTTACAAATTATAACTCATTAATATATTGTTGCTTGTAGTTGTATTTGAGATTAATGCCTGTTGAAATTTCACCAATCTTAATGGCATCTTCTAAATAATAATCCAAACGCAAAAGTAATATTTCTAATTCTTTGCGAAATTTCATTTTTGTAGATTTATTATGAAAAATTTCATTTCTTGCCTGTCTAATTTGACTAAGTTTAGTTAGCAAATGTTCTTTTGTGCCATAACATGGCAATTCTTCCCCTTTATAAATTTTTTTATCTTTAAAAATAGGTGCAAAAATATCCCAATGAGAGCTAATAATATCTTCCAAATCTCTAAGATAAAAACAATCAAAAATCTCCCAAGAATTTTTAGCTTTTTTATTTTTTAGATGTTTTTTTCTTATTTGAAGAAGCTTGGTAACGATTTTTGGGCTACTAGAGTTTGAAGTTTGGTCTATAAACCACGAATCGCCATCATCTTTATTGTAAAAATTTGCAATTTTAACACACAATGTGCTACGCAGTGCATTTTCAAAACAATGCAAGAGCAAAAAATTAGCTTGATGTGTTTTGATTCTTTTTCTATATAATTGCATGATAAATTCATATAAGTCATCTTTTTTATATTTTATTAGAGCTTTTTCTGCTTCCCTGCAAGCACCCCATAAATAAGCAAAATGCAATACACTTAGCGCTTTTTTCATACGAACTTCAAAGTTTTTATTTAATAAATTTGGAAAATCACAAAACAAAGCTTTAATCTTTTCATATTCAAGATTCTGCAAAGAAAAACCCATTTTTACACCTTTATTTAATTTTCTTTAATGTTTTGTCTGCTACAATTCCGCCAGTTTAGAGGGCTAACCTGCCGATAGTTGTGGGGTGCTCCTAGCGAGAGGCTGCTCTAAATTCCCTTATTATAATTCTTGTCGCTTATTTTATCTAAAAGTTTAGTTTTATTTCTGCACACCACACAAAAGTTTTAATTCATTAATCTTTAACTTCAACAAACCAAGCATTTTACAATCCTATGGATTTAAAAATCCATAGAATGTTTTATAATTCCGTTTTTAGCACTGCGCCATTTGCAGCATTGCTGACAAGCAAGGAGTAGCGTTTGAGCCATTTGCTTGTGATATTTTTATTCTGCATAATTTGCTTTGCTATGCCTTGTTCTTGCCATTTTGCCTTTCTAGATTCTAATTCTTTAGAATCTACAAGCAGATTTAGCTCTCCCCTTGCAACAGAAATTTCTATTTCATCGCCATCTTCAATAAGCGCGATAAGCCCCCCTTCAGCTGCCTCTGGGCTAATATGCCCGATACACGCCCCACGCGTCGCTCCGCTAAAGCGCCCATCAGTGATTAATGCTACGCTTTCTCCCAAGCCCATCCCCATAATCAAACTTGTAGGGCTTAGCATTTCTTGCATTCCCGGACCCCCTTTTGGACCCTCATAGCGGATAACAACTACATTTCCTGCCTTGACTTTGCCACCTGCTATGCCTTTAATCGCTTCAGCTTGGGAATTAAAACAAATCGCTTTACCCTTAAATTCTTTCATAGATTCTGCCACGGCTGCCACTTTAAGCACGGCGCCTTGCTCTGCGAGATTTCCAAAGAGAATCTTTAGCCCACCAACTTGTGAATAAGCATTTTCGTTAGTATGGATAATGTGTGTATCAGTGATTTCTTTGCCCTTAATTCTTTCGCCTAAAGTCTCTCCTGTGATTGTTAGAGCATCTAAAAATAAAGTTTGTGTATCTCGTTTGGCTACTTCATTCATCACCGCACTTACGCCACCTGCACGATTAATATCTTCCATATGCACACTGCTAAGTGCTGGGGCGATTTTAGCGATATGCGCGACATTTTTGGCAATGTCATTAATATTTTGAAGGTTAAACTCTACCTCTGCTTCTTTCGCAATGGCTAACATGTGCAACACCGTATTTGTGCTTCCCCCCATTGCCATATCCACAACAAAGGCATTATGCACAGCTTTGTGATTTAAGATATTGCGGAATCTAAACTGCTCACTCTTTTCAGAATCTAGTGCAATTTCTACAATCCTCCTTGCAGCCTTGCGTAGTAGCTCCTCCCTCTGAGGCGTTAGTGCTGGGATTGTTCCATTACCCATCAAGGCTACCCCCATAGCCTCACAAAGCGTATTCATAGAATTTGCCGTAAACATACCACTACAACTTCCGCCACCAGGACAGGCGTTGCATTCTATTTCGTGTAAGCGTTTTTCATCGATTTTGCCACTCTCATATGCTCCAACTGCCTCAAAAGCAGAATTTAGATCTAGCACGCTTCCATCGCTTAGCTTCCCTGCCATCATCGGTCCGCCACTTACAAAAATCGTTGGCACATTGACACGCAATGCCCCCATAAGCATACCAGGCACGATCTTATCGCAATTTGGAATGCAAATCATCGCATCTAGGCTATGTGCATTCATCACCGTTTCGATACAATCAGCGATTAACTCACGACTAGGGAGAGAATACAGCATACCATTATGTCCCATAGCAATACCATCATCCACACCAATAGTATTAAACTCAAATGGCACACCCCCAGCCTTGCGGATTTCCTCCTTGATAATCTCTGCGTATTTGTTTAAGAAAAAATGTCCGGGGATAATGTCTATATAGCTATTTGCCACACCAATAAAGGGCTTATTAAAATCCTCATCTTTAAGCCCTGTGGCACGCAACAAACTCCTATGTGGTGCCCTTTGATAGCCTTGTTTGATAATATCACTTCGCATCGCATTCTCCTTTAATTGTTGATTAATATACTAGAATCTTTGGGTGAATAATAAACATCTAACCGAAAAGAAAAAACAAGCATCTCATTTTCTTTTTCAATATGGAGGGGAAAATTAAATCGCACAATTGCATTAAAACTTTGCACCAAATCTAATGCACTCTTTAATTTCTCTATTCCTTTTAATTTTCCACTTACAACATAGCGTTGTTTTAAATACTCACCCTCTCTTATTGGCTCACCATCTTGCACAACTCCAGAAGCATCAAAGATAATTTTTAACTTCTCTTCAATCTCTTGTTGTGTAATAGGAGTCTCAAAGGCTCTTATAATTTCAATATTTTGTTTTTGATAATCTAACAATTCTTGTTTTTGAGAATTATGTTGATTTTGAATTTGATTTAAAGCAAAGATTTCTTTTCTATAATTAGTATTTGTTGCCTTAAAGACTTCTAGCTGTGGCTTGATAATAGCTATAAAAATAAGCGCTACCAAGAAAAAATAAAACACAAAAAAGAAAGTATTTCTTACCCAATCAATCTGCGCAAAAAAAGCTTTCATTGTGTTTGCTCCTCTTTATTTAACTTACTCACAGAGACAAAATTATACCAACCATTAGGCAATAAATAAAAATCCGCCCTGCTTTGATGAAAGATGGAGCGCAAAGGAACTTCAAGTAAAAAAGTGTAAATTTGTTTTGAGGGAGTTGCGCCATACAAAACAAGTTGGTATTGTTCCATTTGAACCTTATTTAGAGTGATTTGCTCTGGAATCAAATCAAACAAATTCTCCACACTCTCTTTTAGCATTGCGTTTTGATTGGTGATAAATTTTCCAAACTGCACCCTTTGTGCTTCTTGGTCTCTAATTTCTTGAAATTTTTTGATTTCATCTAAAGCTGTTTGCTGTGCTTGTAATGCTTCTGTTGTTTTTATTTCCATAAAATACCCTTGAATCTTCAAGGTAACTACAAAACCAACAAAGATAAAAAGCGTCAAAAAAATATAACCCCACCAAATGCGCGAAACTTTTTTTAGCAATGTTTTTTTATTGGGTGAGACAAAACTATAATTCATTACACTTCCCCCCTTGCTTCAAAAAATCGATAAGTTTCAAAGCCCAATTCAACTAGTATTTCTGCAATATTGCAAGGCATAATTTTCATCTCTAACATTGTAAAGTTTTGAATTTGTTTGAGTGTCTCTTCTGAAATATTATTAGGATTAAAAAGCACGATTTCACTAATGAATTCGCTCTTATAAATATCATTACTATAAAATTCACTCATCGCAGATTGGATAAATTTAGTCGCCATATTTACCCTTGCAAAATCATCTAAATCATCATTGCCTTTCTCTAAGTTTTCAGTCTTTTCATCATCTTCTTGTTTATCTTCGCTCCTTAAGATTTCAATAAGCTCATCATCCCCTTTTTCATTCTCTAAACCTACATCTCCAATCTCACTAAGCTCTTGTTGAATATCTTTTGTAATATCCATCTCTTCTCTGCCATCTTGTGTAAATGAATTTTTTACAACCTTTAACTCTGAATCAATCTCGCTCTCTAAGGCATAATAACCTCCAAATAAGACTCCGCTATTTGATTTTGTAACAATCATAGTCATATTAGAACGCTGAAATAAAATATAAAGTTTGCAATGATCTTCTTGAAAAGTGTCTTTAGCCAAATGATAAAGCACCAAAAAAGGTGAGATAATAAAATCCACCCCCAATTTCGAAAATCTTTTTTTTGTTTCAGTAATACCTTCTTTAGAAATATACACTGACCAGCCATCATTAAAGCTTTTTTTTGCAACCTCATCAACATTGATTCCATATTGATTAAAATCTTCTTTGCAACTAGTGTTAATTGCGCCTTGAATAATAGAAGAAGGAAGGGTTGTAATATAAGTAAATGGATTTTTTGCATAAATTTTTCTTAAAAACCAAATTGCTTGTGCAGGTAACTCCCCAGGAATAGTCTTGAAATTTTTTGTCTGTGTGCGTATGTGCTTACCACCTCGATAAAACTTCACAACAATATTACAATTTTTGTTGTCAATTTCAATCCCAACAATCGCTGTGGGAAAAAAATGGTGGATGATTTTTGCAAGATTCATTTTTATTTTAACCTTAATGCTTCTTTTATTTTCTATATAGTATGCAATTTTGTCTTAAATAATAGAATTTTCTCATAAAAATTTTACACTTTTAAATTCTAAGAATCCCCAAGATTTTCTATGGATTTAATAGGCTTAGAATCTTCTAACACCAACATACTCATATGCATTTTATGCCCCATATTCGGATTTTGTAAAAACTTAATACCTTTTTGCACCATCAAACCACCAAAAATTACAATGGCTATTGCAGCTAGATTCATCAAAATTTTTCTAAAATTTGACTTATAAAAAAGCGTGTTAGCTAGTATTCCAAACAAAAATAAAGGAAAAGTCGTCGCAATCCCAAAAACTAGCATCACAAGCATAGCATTTATAACATTAGCACTCCCAGCTGCACTAAACAAAAACGCATACACAAACCCACAGGGCAAAAGTCCATTTAATAACCCTAGCAAATAAATGCTTTGTGGCGTTCTTAGATTTAAAGCTGTTTGAAAGCTTTTTTGATACCATTTGGAATTTTGCAAAGAATGTTCTAATTTTGTCAAAAATCGCATTTTACCAAAAAGAGACAATCCTGCTAGAATCATAGCAACCCCCGCAATTAGAAACAAGATTCCACGCAAGGTAGCATTAAAGCTAAACATACTCCCTAAAACTCCTACAATCGCCCCTAAAATCACATAAGTAGTTACACGCCCCAAACTATACAAAATATGATAAAGCGCCAAAGTCCCTTTACTAGTTATCCCATTATTAGTTAATTTTCCACTATAGGCCAAAACAATGCCACCACACATTCCAATACAATGACCAAAACTACCAAGTAAAGCTACTACAAAAAGACCAAACAAACCTGCATATTCCATAAATATCCTTACTCAATTAAAGAAGCTTTAAACTTTCTCCCACACACAACCCTCAAAAGTATCCATAATCTCAATCCCCATTTTGCGTAATTCCTCCCGAATCTTATCGGCTTCTGCAAAATCCTTTTGTTTTTTTGCTTCACTCCTCTTTGCTATTAAAGATTCAATCTCATTTTTCTGCTCCTCACTCACTCCAAGCTGAAAATATGCAAAAGGATTCTTGCCACCAACTCCCAAAAGTCGCTCTATTATCGCTAAATTCCCAGCAATCATTGGTGCCTTATCTTTTTGCTTTTTATCCAAAAGCTCATTTGCCTTTGCTACAAATTCATCCACCACGCTCAAAGCTCTTGAAACATTTAAATCATCATTTAAAGCTTCCAAAAACGATTCTCTAAACTCACAACATTCCCCTTCATCAACTTTTTGGATTGGATAAATACGCTTTTTTAAACGATAAATTCTATCTAAGCGCTTCTTAGCTGCTAGTAAATCTTCTTCTGCAAAGTTTAATCCAGCACGATAATGTGTCCCTAAAAGATAGAATCGCAAAATTTCACCATCATAATTTTTTAATGCATCTTTGATAAAAAAGCTATTCCCCAAAGATTTTGCCATTTTTTCACCATTAATAGTCACAAATCCATTATGAATCCAATACTTTGCGATAGCTTGATTATCCGCACAACGCGTTTGAGAAGCTTCATTTTCGTGGTGTGGGAAGAGCAAATCTGCTCCACCCCCATGAATATCAATAGCATATTCCCCACTATAAGCGAGGTGTTTTTTAATCATAGCTGAACATTCAATATGCCACCCTGGACGCCCTTTGCCAAAGGGAGAATCATAGCCAATATCACCAACTCCCTTATAACTTTTCCACAAAGCAAAATCTCTTGCATCTCTTTTTTGTTCGCTATTTTGAATTCTGCTTTGTGTTTCAAGTTCAGCAATTCTCCCGCTTAAAGAGCCATATTGCAAATCTTTCTCCACTGAGAGATAAATATCTCCATTAGGTGTTTGATAGGCAAAACCTTTTTCTAGTAATTCCTCAATCATCGCACAAATGCTCTCTAAACTCTCTGTAGCTTTTGGCTCAATATCAGCTCTCTCCACTCCTAAAGCCGCCATTTCATCAAGATATTTTTGCGTATAAGTTTGTGTAATCTCCGTAACACTTAAGCCACTTTGTAAAGATTTATTAATAATCTTATCATCAATATCGGTGAAATTTTTTGCAAAAAGCACTTCATAGCCATTCTCTCTTAAGATTCGGCGCAACAAATCAAAAACAATCGCACTCCTTGCGTGTCCCAAATGTGAATCATCATACACCGTTGGACCACAGACATAAAGCCTTACTTTTGGGGGATTAATGGGGGAAAAATCCACCTTTTCTTTCTTGATGCTATCATAAATTTTAAGCTGCATTCACTACTCTCTCATTTGGAATGTAATTTTGGATTAAAACTCATAAGTATAGCAAATTTACTCTATAATTGTTGTAAATCAACAATCCTTAAAGCGTTTTCATAATCTTAAAAATAAATTTTGTAGTGTGAAAATAAAAAAGTAATAAAAAATCCTAGCTAGAATTTTTTATTAAAAAGAAATTCCAGTATATAAAGAATATTTTCTGACATTCCTTTTTTTGTCTATCAAATAAATTCAAGCAAACTCCAATAATCCTTAGTAAAATTTACAAAATATGTCAAAATTTTAAGAAAATTAAATGTATAATTAACTTCGTTATTTTTGCAAATATTTTACACTTAAGGTCATTGATCCAATGAAGCATTTAAAGATTAAACTTTTTATTTTTACTTTATTTTTTAGCCTTACTGCATTTGCCTTACCCTTTGGAAACAAACTTATTGTTCCCATCATTGAGCTTGATTCTGAACATTTTGCTTATGTCCCTGCATTTGATTTGAAAGTCGGTGAGAGCGGAGAAATTATTCGTTGGTTTGATAAGGATCACTCTGGAATCATAGCAATGGCTGCAGTCGTAGAAATAAAAGACAATAGAGCAAAAATAGCCTTTGAACCTTTTGTAGCACTAGAACAAAAAGCTTTTCCTACTCCACTTTTAAAACCACAAAAAAACGATGAAGTTATTTTTCGTAGCTTCAATGATCGCGCCTTTTTAATCGCGCCCACTCAAGATATTTATGAAAAAGTCAAAAATACTTATCCTGAGATCACTTGGCTCCATCCTGATTTATTTGCCGCTTATTTAATGGATGTTGGACACACCGCACCTGTGAAGGCAGATTTTAGAAAAGTATGTTCCCAATACGCTACTGGGGTTGTTTATATTGTTAATCTCAATGAAGGACAAGCCCTAGATTGCCAAACCTTTAGTCTTATAAAAAAGGATTATATCACTGGAAGAGCCCCTATTAAAGAAAGAATGTTGCCCTTTTTCTCTCGTATTGGAACCACCAATCAAGAATGGTTTTCTTATTTGATTAACGACAAAAGAACACAAGACTACTATATCTATTTTGATGCTTTAATCAAGGGGGAAATCAAAGATAGCGATGCGACTTTCTTTGGTAGAGTTACGAACTATTTCAGCCAAAATCTTAAAGATATTTTTTAAGGAATCCACAAAATGACAGAGCAAAACATTCTTGACTTACAAAAGATTGTTGGAAATGAAGATTGCTATAGCGACAAGGCACATTTGACCGCTTACTGCTATGATGCTACCAAAGACCGCAAATATCCTGAATGTGTCGTATTTCCACACAATGAAGAAGAAGTAAGTAAGGTATTAAAATATTGTAACACACATAAAATACCAATCGTTCCACGCGGTGCTGGAAGTGGATTTACAGGAGGCGCTTTAGCCATAGAGGGCGGGGTGGTATTGGCTTTAGAGAAGCATATGAACAAGATTCTAGAAATTGATATGGAAAATATGGTAGCTAGAGTTCAACCGGGCGTTGTGAATATGCAACTCCAAAAGGCTGTAGAAGCTGTCGGATTGTTTTATCCACCTGATCCTGCAAGTGAGCATTACTCTACACTAGGTGGCAATGTTAGCGAAAATGCTGGGGGAATGCGTGCAGCCAAATATGGAATCACCAAAGATTTTGTGATGGCTTTACGTGCTGTTTTACCTAATGGTGATATTATTTGTGCAGGCAAAAAAACCATCAAAGATGTAGCAGGTTATAATATCGCAGGAATCCTAATTGCTAGTGAGGGGACTTTAGCAGTCATCACTGAAATCACCCTAAAGTTACTTAGCAAACCCAAACACAAGCAAAGTGCTATGGGTATTTTTCCAAGTATTCAAGCCGCAATGAATGCTGTTTATAAAACAATGGCAAGTGGAATCACGCCTGTAGCAATGGAATTTTTAGACAATCTTAGTATTAAAGCCGTAGAAGAAAAATTTCACAAAGGTTTGCCTACTGATGCAGGAGCAATTCTTATCACAGAAGTAGATGGAAATTTACCCGAAGAGATTGCATATCAAATTACCAAAATTGAAGAAAAATTCTATGAAAATGGTGCAACCCAATTCATAAAAGCAACCAATGAGCAAGAAGCAGCTGATTTATGGTTTGCAAGAAAAAATGCAAGTCCAAGCATTACAATTTATGGCAGCAAAAAACTCAACGAAGACATTACCGTGCCACGCTCCAAACTCCCAGAATTATTAGAGAAGATTCAACAAGTCTCCCAAAAATATGGCGTTGTAATCCCTTGCTTTGGGCATACAGGTGATGGAAATGTGCATACAAATGTTATGGTAGATGGCTCCAACCCAGAAGAATTAAAAAAAGGACACAAAGCCATTGAAGAGATTTTTAAAATCACCATTGATCTTGGTGGCACACTAAGTGGAGAACACGGCATTGGCATTTCCAAAGCTCCTTTTATGAATCTTGCATTCACTCAAGAGGAAATGAATCTCTTTAGATCAATTAAAAAAGCCTTTGATCCAAATAATATTTTAAATCCAGGTAAAATGGCACTATGAGAGAGAATTTCATTTTATTACAAAACAAAAATTTAATAACTAAAGGTATCCTATGATTTATGATGTGCAAAAAATACGCGAGATTCTACCCCACCGCTATCCTTTATTGCTTGTAGATAGAATCACAGCAATCACCCCTAATCAAACTATTGAAGCTTACAAAAATGTTACTATAAATGAAGAAGTTTTTAATGGACATTTTCCTGTGCAACCTATTTATCCGGGTGTTTATATTATTGAAGGAATGGCGCAAGCAGGTGGAGTGTTAGCCTTTGTGAGTATGTTTGGAGAAGAATCAAGCAATAATGGCGATAAAATCGTGTATTTTATGAGTATCGATAAAGCCAAATTTAGAAATCCTGTTATCCCAGGTGATAGACTAACTTATAAGCTTGAAGTAATCAAACAAAAAGGTGGCATTTGGGTCTTGCAGGGCTATGCTTATGTAGAAGAAAAATTAGTAGCAGAAGCTGAATTAAAAGCAATGATTGTCGATAAAAACAAAGAAGGGGCAAACAAGTGAGTATCGCAAAAACTGCTAAAATAGCCCCAAGTGCAATCATAGAAGAAGGGGCAGTGATTGGAGAAAATGTTGAAATTGGGCATTATTGCATTATTGGCAAGGATGTTAAAATCGGAGATAATTCAAAGCTATACAATCATGTAACAATCTTAGGCAACACGACTTTAGGTAAAGCCAATACAATTTTTCCTAATGCAACCCTAGGCACAGAGCCCCAAGATCTCAAATATCACGGCGAACCTAATGAGCTTATTTTTGGCGACAACAACAAGATTCGCGAATTCACAATGATTAACCCAGGAACTGAAGGTGGTGGAAGCAAAACCATCATTGGAAGCAATAATTTATTAATGGCATATGTGCATGTTGCACACGATTGCATTATTGGAGACCACTGCATTTTGGCTAATGGAGCCACACTAGGTGGGCATATTGTTATGGGAAACCACATTAATATTGGTGGATTAACACCCATACATCAATTTGTTAAAATTGGAGATTATGCGATGATTGCTGGTGCAAGCGCACTTTCTCAAGACATTCCTCCCTTTTGTATGGCAGAGGGGAATCGTGCAGTAGTTAGGGGACTTAATCTCCACCGCCTAAGAAAAAACTTTGAACATCATCAAGTAGATAAGATTCATTCTACTTATAAGCGCCTATTTTTTAGCAACCAACCCATCAAAGAAATCGCCCAAGAAATCTTAGATGAGAATCCAAAGGATGAAAATGTCATAAAAATGTGCCATTTCGTTCTTAATTCTACAAGAGGAATCCCATTTATAAGGAAAAGCCTATGAACGAAAGAATCTGTGATTTTTGCAAATCAAAAGAATCTCACAAAAATCCTTTAATCACTGGAAATAATGTCTGCATTTGCAAAAATTGCATCATTGCTTCTTATAATCTACTTTTTGGCACAGAAAATCATTTAGAAGAAACCAAAACCGATCAAGAAATGGATTTAAAGGTCATACCACCCAAAGAACTAAAAGCGATTCTTGATGATTATGTAATCGGACAAGAAAAAGCTAAAAAAGTCTTTAGTGTTGCAGTGTATAACCATTATAAAAGAATTTTACAAAAACCAAAAGAAGGCGAAACAGAAATCTCCAAATCCAACATATTGCTTATTGGACCCACAGGAAGTGGAAAAACACTGATGGCACAAACACTAGCTAGAGCGCTTAATATCCCTATTGCAATCTGCGATGCCACAAGCTTAACAGAGGCAGGATATGTGGGAGAAGATGTAGAAAATATCCTAACAAGACTCTTGCAAGAAGCCAATGGTGATATAGAAAGGGCAGAAAAAGGGATTATTTTTATTGATGAAATTGACAAAATTTCAAGACTTTCTGAAAATCGCTCAATCACGCGCGATGTTTCTGGCGAGGGTGTGCAACAAGCACTTTTAAAAATTATCGAAGGAAGTGTTGTTAATATCCCGCCAAAAGGGGGCAGAAAACACCCCAATCAAGATTTTATTCAAATCAATACCAAAGACATTCTTTTTATCTGTGGCGGTGCTTTTGATGGATTAAACGAAATTATTGAAAGGCGCATTGGAGGCAATGTTCTTGGATTTCATCACCAAAAAAATGCTAAAACAGAATCAAAGAATCTACTTGATGAAGTAGAACCAGATGATCTAGTGAGTTTTGGATTGATTCCTGAGCTTATTGGGCGTTTGCATATGATTGCAACTTTAGATGAAATAACTAAAGAAGCAATGGTAACTATTCTCCAAAAACCCAAAAATGCACTAACCAAACAATATCAAAAACTTTTTGAGCTTGATGATGTTTTATTAACTTTCAAACCAGAAGCCCTAGAAGCCATCGCTAAACTAGCTATTCAAAGAAAGACTGGTGCAAGGGGATTGCGCTCAATTATGGAAGAAATTATGCTAGATATTATGTATGAATTGCCAGAACTTAAAGGGTATGAAGTCATCATTACTCAAGAATTGGTGTCCAAAAAAGAAAAACCCATACTTATCAAACAGAAAAAAAACAAAAAAAGTGCTTAATTTACAAAAGAGAGGGAGAAATGTTATTAGATAAAATAATTGGTTGGTTTTCACATGATATTTCAATTGACTTAGGAACTGCAAATACAATTGTAATTGTAAAAGGGCAAGGTGTCATTATCAATGAACCTTCTGTGGTAGCTGTAAGAAATGACAGATATGGCAAAAATAAGATTCTAGCAGTGGGACATGAAGCCAAAGAAATGGTAGGAAAGACTCCAGGTAGCATCTTAGCGGTGCGACCTATGAAAGATGGTGTTATTGCAGATTTTGATATGACCGAAAAGATGATTCGTCATTTTATAGAAAAAGCTCACCGCAGAAAGGCTTTAATGCGTCCTAGAATTATCGTTTGTGTCCCCTATGGTTTAACAGGCGTAGAACGCAAAGCCGTTAGAGAATCAGCTATGAGTGCTGGAGCTAGAGAAGTATTCTTAATCGAAGAACCAATGGCTGCTGCAATCGGAGCTGGATTGCCTGTTAAAGAGCCAAAAGGTAGCTTAGTAGTTGATATTGGGGGTGGAACAACAGAAATTGGTGTAATTTCACTAGGTGGTTTGGTTATTTCAAAATCCCTAAGAACTGCTGGAGATAAGCTTGATAATGCCGTAGTAGATTATGTAAGGCGCAAATACAGCTTACTTATTGGTGAGCGAACCGGTGAAATTATCAAAATAGAAATCGGATCTGCAATTAGCCTTGATGAACCTTTAAGTATGCAAGTCAAAGGGCGTGATCAAGTAAGTGGATTACTCAACACTATCGAGCTTACAAGCGAGGATGTCAGAGAAGCAATGAAAGAACCACTAAAAGAAATCTCCAATGCCCTAAAAGATGTTCTAGAGCAAATGCCACCAGATTTAGCTGGAGACATTGTTGAGAATGGAATCGTTTTAACCGGCGGTGGAGCCCTCATTAGAGGACTTGATAAATATCTATCCGAAATTGTAAAACTTCCTGTGTATGTTGGCGAAGAGCCACTTTTGTGCGTTGCAAAAGGAACTGGTAAAGCACTAGAAGAAATTGATATTCTTCAACAACTTTCCTATGAGTAAAAAATGAAAAAACTCTTCCTTTGGATACTTTTTATTCTTATTGTTTTCTTTCTTTCTACACAAGTCTCCAAAGGATTGCACTCCAAGCTTCTTTACCTTAGCGATGGAGTTAAAATTGGCATTTTAAACCTAAACCAAAACATTACCAATATCATCACAAGACACTTTAACCAAGCAGAGCAAATCAAACATCTAACTAATGAATTAAAAAACAAAGAAAGTTTGCAATACTCCCTTAACTCTTTAGAATATAGATACAATGCCCTCTTAGAACTGCTCCAAGCTAGTAATTTTGAATCGCCTAATTTTCATCTTGTCCGAACGATTTCTTATGCACACCTCAATGACTACACAAAAGTTTGGCTCCAAGGCGATAACAAAATTATCTCCCAAGATAAAGAGGACAAAATCTTTGGGCTTGTTATAAACAATCAAGTTGCAGGGATTGCGATTTTTAGAAACAATCGTTTAATGGGCTTTTTAAATGGCGATGAACAATGTAATTATAGTGTGATTATAGGAGAAAACAAAGCCCCAGGAATCGCAAAATACGATATTAACAAAGGCTTTATTGTGGATTATATTCCACCCTATCCAAAAATAAAAGCAGGGGATGTAATAAAAACAAGTGGTTATGATGGGATTTTCTACCCTGAGATTCCTATAGGAGAAGTCCAATCCGTAGAAGAAAGACAAGGCTATCAAATCGCTATTATTAAACCCTTCTTAAAAGAAATATCACAATTTTATTGGCTCATTAACGCCAACCAAGAAAAAGATATTCAAGAACAAACCGATAATCTTCTTAATTTTAATTAATTTTCTTGCATTTCAAGAAATAATCTGTAAAAAAGTGATAAAATAATGAACTTTAAAAGTCAATTTTTTCTTAAACTTGCCAAGATTGACTCTTTAAAAGTTTTTAAAAGTTAAAAATAATCTTATTTTTAACACATTTCTTTAGGAGGATTAAGTTGGAAAAAGAAGAGCTCTTGCTTCAAAAAGCACAGAAAAGATTAAAAGAGATTAGTAAATTCCCAGCCTTAAAAGAAGGAAACAGCATTAAAAGAATGTTACAAGAAAAGGGAATTTCAAGAAGAGATTTTCTAAAATGGGCAGGTGCGATGACTGCAATGCTTTCACTTCCCGCAAGCTTTGCACCGCTAACTGCAAAGGCTGCTGAAGTATCTGATCGCTTACCTGTCATTTGGCTTCATTTAGCAGAATGCACCGGCTGCAGTGAAAGCTTACTTAGAAGCGATGGACCAGGTATTGCAAGTTTAATTTTTGATTATATCTCTTTAGAATATCACGAAACCATTATGGCAGCTTCTGGCTTCCAAGCCGAACACAATCTTCAATCAGCTATGGAAAAATACAAAGGACGTTATGTTTTAATGGTAGAAGGTGGCGTTCCAACTGCACTAGAAGGGCAATATTTAACCATTGGAGCACACGGCAAAACAGGTTTAGAAACTGCTAAGGAAGCAAGTGAAAATGCAGCAGCTATCTTTGCAATTGGAACCTGTTCTAGTTTTGGCGGTATTCAAGCAGCTAATCCAAACCCGACTGCTGCTAAACCACTTAGTGCCATTACTAATAAGCCTGTTATCAATGTCCCAGGCTGTCCTCCAAGCGAAAAAAATATTGTTGGAAATGTGATTCATTTTATTTTGTTTGGAACCTTGCCAAGCCTTGATGCTTTCAATCGTCCTAAATGGGCTTATGGACTTAGAATCCACGATCTATGTGAGAGAAGAGGACACTTTGATGCAGGGGAATTTGTTCAAAACTTTGGCGATGAGGGAGCCAAAAATGGATATTGCCTTTATAAAGTTGGTTGCAAAGGACCTTACACTTTTAATAACTGCTCCAAACTTCGCTTTAACTCCCACACAAGTTGGCCAATTCAAGCAGGACACGGCTGCATTGGCTGTAGCGAACCAAACTTCTGGGATACTATGGGACCTTTTGAAGAACCACTTGGAAACAAAGTCTATAATGTCCCTTTCTTTAGTGGAAAAGATAGAACAGCAGACAATATCGGAATCACGCTATTAGGGGTTGCGGCAATTGGTATGGCAGCACACGCTGTTTTATCTAGTATGAGAAAAAATAAAGACTAATTCACAAAGGGGAATAAATGACAAAAAGAATTATTGTTGATCCTATTACAAGAATCGAAGGACATTTAAGAATCGAAGTCATTGTTGATGAAAATAATGTCATCACTGATGCTTATTCAAGCTCGACTTTGTGGAGAGGTATTGAAGTGATTGTCAAAAACCGCGATCCCCGAGATGTTGGTTTTATGGTGCAAAGGATTTGCGGAGTTTGCACCTATTCTCACTACAAAGCAGGAATCACAGCTGTTGAAGATGCTCTAGGCATTCAAATCCCTTTTAATGCCCAAATGGTGCGAAGCCTTATGAATGTTTCTCTTGTGCTACACGATCATTTAGTGCATTTCTATCACCTACACGGATTAGATTGGTGCGACATTACTAGCGCTCTCAAAGCTGATCCCAAAAAAGCTTCAGAACTTGCCTTTAAATATGTTAAAAACCCTATTGCAACAGGTGAAGATGAACTTAAAGCTGTGCAAGAAAAAGTAGCAAAATTTGCAAGTGCCAAACAAGGCTTAGGTCCTTTTGCAAATGCTTATTGGGGGCATAAAACTTACCAATTCTCACCAGAACAAAATCTCATTGTGCTTTCTCATTATCTAAAAGCGCTTGAAGTGCAAAGAGTAGCTGCGCAAATGATGGCAATCTTTGGAGCAAAACAACCACACCCACAAAGCTTAACCGTTGGTGGAGTAACTTGTGTAGCCGATATTTTAGATCCTTCAAGGCTTGGAGATTGGCTCACCAAATACAAAGAAGTTGCCGATTTTATAAATCGTGCTTATTATGCTGATGTAGTAATGGCAGCTGAAGTCTATAAAAACGAACCCAGTGTGCTTAAAGGTTGTGGCGTAAAAAACTTCCTAAGCTATGCAGAGATTCCAGTCAATCGCAATGAGACACTTTATAGCAGTGGAATCGTTCGCAATGGAGATATTTCAAAACTCATTGAAATCAACGAGGAATTAATCACTGAAGAAGCAACACATTCGTGGTATCAAAACGACAAAGCCCTTCACCCCTATGATGGAGAGACAACACCTAACTATACCGGCTTTGTAGATGCTGATACAATCGGACCTGATGGCACTCCGATAAAAACAAAAGCTCTAAACTTAGATGGAAAATATAGCTGGATAAAATCTCCTCGCTACAATGGTGAGTCTATGGAAGTTGGACCTTTGGCTGCTATCGTTGTGGGATTAGCAGCTAAAAATCCAAGAATCACAAAAATTGCCACCCAATTCCTAAAAGACACTGGTTTGCCTATTGAAGCGCTTTTCACAACTTTAGGCAGAACAGCAGCAAGACTTTTAGAATGTAAGCTTTCTGCAGATTATGGAATTGAAGCCTTTAACTCTCTAGTTGAAAACCTAAAAACCGGTGATCAAGCTACTTGCGCACCTTATGAGATAGATAACAACAAAGAATACAAAGGACGCTACATCGGAAATGTTCCACGGGGTATGCTAAGCCACTGGGTTAGAATCAAAGATGGAGTGGTTTCAAACTACCAAGCAGTCGTTCCAAGCACTTGGAATGCAGGACCAAAAGATTCTAAAAATCAAATGGGACCTTATGAGGCTTCCTTAGTGGGCATTAAGATTCAAGACATTACTCAACCTTTAGAAATTATCCGCACAATCCACTCTTTTGATCCTTGTATTGCTTGTGCGGTGCATTTAATGGATACTAAAGGTAACGAAATTGGACAATATAAAATTGACCCAATCGCGATGAATTGCAATATCTAAAGGGGGCATATTATGGAAACAAAATACAAATCTGTCCTTGAGTTTTCAAAACTAACAAGGATATTTCATTGGATTCGTGCTTTGGCGATTTTTGCGCTTATCGCCACAGGTTTCTACCTTGCCTACCCTTTTTTAAGTGCCAATCCAGATTATGAGATTTATTCTCTATCAAGAATCTGGCATATATCCATCGGATTTTTACTTATTGCAATTTCAATCTTTAGAATCTACCTCTTTGTTTTTACAAAAGAATGTCAAATGGAGCGTCGCTCATTTTTAGATCTCATTAACCCAATAGTATGGTTTCAGATTCTAAAAACCTATCTTTTGCTTGGGGGACATCCGCACAACAAAGGCTCTTACAATCCTTTGCAGCTTGTAACCTACATTGCCATAATGATTCTTATTATTCTCATCTCGCTAACAGGGCTTATTCTCTATACACATATTTATCACCAAGGGCTTGGCGGTTTCCTTATGCCAATTATGAAGCCCCTAGAAGTGCTTTGTGGCGGGATAGCAAATGTCCGCTTGATTCACCACATTTTGACTTGGGCATTTATTATTTTCATTCCTATCCATATTTATATGGCAAGCTGGAATGCAGTGAAATTTCCAGGTTCAGGAATCGACACAATCGTAAGCGGACTAAGATTTGAAAAAGATGAAACACATCAATGAAGATTCTCATTTTAGGCATTGGAAATATTCTTTTTGGCGATGAGGGGATTGGAGTGCATCTCTCCAATTTTCTCAAAGTCAATTACACTTTTAGCGGTGAGCATTCACTAGATATTATTGATGGCGGAACGATGGCGCAGCACCTAATCCCCATTATCACTCAATATGATCGCGTTTTAATCTTAGATTGCATTGATGCTGATAATGCCAAAATCGGAGATGTGTATTTTTTTGACTTCAGTGCCATCCCAGATAATATCACTTGGGCAGGTAGCGCACACGAAGTAGAAATGCTACAAACACTAAAGATGATTGAAATGTTAGGCGACTTGCCACCCACCAAAATCCTAGGTGTGAAGCCTGTCGTTATCGGAAGTGATCCAACATTTGAATTATCTCCTGAAATTCTAAAAGCGGCTAAAACAATGGAAACACAAGCTATCAAATACCTCCAAGAGCTAGGAATCAAAACCAACCCAAAAGATCAAAAAACCCAAAAAGATTTACAAGAAATCGCAAATCTCTCTTACAAAGGCTTTTAATTTGCTACTTGCACTTGACTTTTTACTTATCCAAAATTTACAAAATTTAGAAAAAATCAAAAACTTTCTTTGCAAAACACTCACCCAAACCGCCCATACTTTTGAGCTTGAAACACAAATACTCCAAACCGATACAAGCTTCACACTAGAAGCCAAAGGAGAGGAGCAAAACCTATTAGATTTCACAAACGCTTTATCTACAAGTCTTCCACTCTCTTTGCAATGGACTTTTAAGGAGCTAAGAATCTTAAAAGCGCTCTCCCCCACCCACTCTCTCCCAAGCCCACAAGAATCATCAAACCTACTCACCCCGCTTGAATTAGAAAAAATTACCCAAAAAGATTCAAGCGCTTTTTGTAATCTATGGGAAAGTTTCATTGACTTCACACCCCAAAAAGTTACTTTTCTAAAAGACAATCAAAAACTCCCCCTAAACAACCCAAAAGAACTCCAAGAATCACTCCAATACCTAAGCACACTTCTTAAAAATAAACAAAGTATTTTTCTAAAAACTCCCCTAGGCAAAAAAGAAGTCATTCTCTTTGATGAAAATAATCCACCAAAAATTCAATCCCCCTACATTTTTGTGCCATTTTGTCTAAACAATGCCCAATCCCTCTTTAAAATTAGCACTGAAGAATGCCAAGCATTAGCCACGCTAGAAAAGCCCCTCATCACACTCAAGCCCAAATCCATTCTCAAAGCGCTTTTTCCGACACACGAAGTGCCTTGTATTCTCCCCTTTGATCCTATTTTGTTACTACTAAGCAAATTCTTAGAATCCCACAGCGGCTTTTATCTCATAGAACCTAGCCAAAAGCTAAGTAACGGAATCTGCCAATTTTTCAAAACTGATGACACTCCACTAGAAATTAGCGTTGGTAAAAACTCCCTTATTTTAAAACATCATTTTAAAGCCACTCCCACCACAGCCACTTGCCCAGAACTTCTAGCCTTTAAAAACACGATAAAATCCCAAAACTTAACCCAAACAAATGCGCTCTATCTAGGCAAACACCCAACGCATTTTATGCTCTATTTTAACCAAAGCTTCAAAACCCCTATAGAATTCACCCTCCAAACTAACCTAGCCCAAATCCTAGAGATTCTAAAAACCCAAAACCCCACCACCCAATCTTTGCTAAAAAACTTCACCAAAGCCAATGAAACTCTCATCTCACAGCTAGAATCACTCCCCTCAGACGATAGATTTTCAAGCAATCTCTTAGATTTACTAGGCTTGTGCGCTATCTTGCTAGATTTACACGCACCCTTTCCCTTTACACCAAACTTTGATTCAAATCTCAAAGCCGCCACAAAAGCACTCTTACAAAAAGCAGGGGAATTTGTCGGTGCCAAAGGACCACGTATTGACTTTAGATTAGAAAAAGACAAGGAAGGCAAAATCTACCTTGACACTCTACGCACCTTGCGATCAGTAATGAGCTTCAAACTCGCAGGAGTGGAGAGCGAATTGCTTTGTTTTGGCATTTTGGATTCGATGGCAGAATTCTTTGCTAACCTAAGTCGCGATATGGAGGAAAACTATAGCACAAAAGGCATCATCATCTGCGGAGAAATGTTTTTAAACAAACAATTCCTAGATCAATTCATCCACTATCTCCCAAAAGATTCTGAAGTGCTTGGCTGTGAAATAATGGACTTCATCTAAGCCCACGCATTCCAAAGCTACCATTTAACTTCCTACCTTACTCCAAGCACTTCAAATCCACTCAAAAAATAATTTAAATCATAAAACATAAAAAATTTTAAATTTAAGCAAAAAATAAGGGGGGGGGGGGGCATAATAATGTCTCATTTTTTATTTTAAAGGAGAATGAATGAAAATTTCAATCGCAGCAAGTCGAGTTTTGACAAGCTTAAGTGTAGTCGCTGCTTTATCAAGCAGTGCTATTGCAGCCGCAGATACTGTTAATAAAAACACAGACTTTACTACAAAGTTTAAAGAAAACACAACAGGAAATTGGGAATACAAAAACACAGCTAATGATTTAACACTTAGTGTTGATCCAACATCGGTAACCACAGGTGAAGGCGTAAATATTAAGCCAATAGAACTTAATAAGCTTACTATTAATGCTAACTCATTTACTGGAAATGTTGCCGTAACACTAGGTGGAGCTGAAAATCCACTCAATCCAAAAGATCCACTTGCAGACACTTATTCTTTTAACATTGATACTAAAGGTGATGTTAAACAAAATGGTGCAACCAATGTTTATCACAACTCTAGCATCAAAAGCAGTGAAAGAGCAGTAACTTTTGGCAATGAAGTAAAAGTTGATGGTGCAAACTTAGATATTACAAGTAAAACAGGGACTGCTTTTAATGGTGCGCTTAATGCATTAACTATTAGCAACAAAGGAAATGTAAATGTTACAGGTGATGCTAATCTTGGATCAGGTGCTGTAACAATAGAATCTGGTAAATTAAATGTTACAGGAAAGCTAACTTCAACTAATAACAATTTCACTTTTGGATCATTAGATAATAGCTGGAATAATAACAATCAAGGAATCTACGCAAAAGGAGATGTAACACTTGCGGGTGGCACATTAAATATCCAAAGCAGTGATTTGCCACTTGGACAACTCAATCTCATCACTTCTGGTGGAAAAATCACCAATACAGGAGCTACATTAGGCAGTGTTAGTTTTGCACAAGATGTTTCTGAATATCTAAGCAACCAAAGCCTTCTAGCTCCATATCTTGATACTGGTAATTATAACTTCGCTATTGATGCTAATGGCGCTGCATACAATAATTACATTCTTTATAAAGTTGAACTTTCTACAGACAAAAAAACCCTTTATGTAGATGGGCAATTAACAGATGCTTTCAAAAATGCTTTCAACAAAAATCAAGATTTTACTAATCTTAAAGGCCTTGCAACTAACCTTGTAAATGCAGAATCAACAAATATTACTGCAGCACAAGGCGTATTAGGCACAGCACAAACAAATGTTACTGCTACAAAAACAGGCTTGGAAGGTCAGAAAACCACTGCTGAAGCTACAATTAAAACAGCAGAAGCAGATAAAGCTAAAGCAGAAAAAGAACTTGCGGATGCAACAACAAATGCAGCTAAAAAAACAGCTCAAGATAAAATCGATGCTCAAAACTCTATAATTACTACACAACAAGAAGCACTTAACCAAATCACAAGCGATCTTAATGTTGCTAATGCTGAACTTAAAGCCATTGAAGCCGCTATTAAAGATTTGGATGCAAGAAATACAGAGTTTAACAAGCTTAAAACTGAAATTACTGCATTAGCAGATGGGGCTACTGATGCTGAAAAAGCAAAAAACTCAATGAGCTTAAAAACCTTATGTTAGAAGCTCTTGCACCTAGCATTAATACAGGGGATTATTCATTAGCTAATAGCATTCTAGAAGCAGTAAAAACTCGCACAGATTATACTATCTTAGGTGGAATTGTGCTTGGTGGTATGAATGATACACTCACCCCAATCGTTTCTGCAACTAAAGCTTCAGGAAACACAGGTGAATCACTTGGAATCTTATCTAGTATTGCAAGCTCTAATATTCACAATCAACAAGTAATGCAAGTGATTACTAACCAAAGATTCTTTAAAGACACAAGAGATGCCGCTAGAAGTGCTACAAGCTTTGCAGATGCTTCTTCATCAGCAATGACTGCAGTTAATGTTTCTAATGATATGGCAATTGGTTCTAGAATCGCAAGAGCTAACAATCCATTCCAATCACTTTCTAAAGAAAGATTTGCTTCTATCCAAAGTGATGCGCCTTATAAATACTATGAAACTTACAATGCAGCAGTATGGGCAAATGCTTTTGGTGGTGCTAATATCATCGATGGAGAATCAGGTGGTGTATATGGAATTAGCGTAGGTGCTGATAGCAATTTAACTGATAATGTTTTAATTGGTGCTTATTTCACTTATGCAAATGCAGAATTACAAGACAAGCTTTTAAAACAAGATTCTGATAACTTCCAATTGGGTATTTACTCTCAAATCAAAATTGCTCCAACTTGGGAATTAAACCTAAAAGCATATGGACAATTAGGCAAAACTGATCAAGATGTTACAAGCATTGCTGGTATCAACACTTCAGACTTTGATCAAAAATTCTTTGGATTGAGTGCAAATGTAGGTAAAGTATTTGATTTTAGTAATAGCTGGTTTGTAAAACCATTTGCAGGAGTAAATTACTACTATTCTTATACACCTGATTATACAGAGAGAGGAAGCATTTTAGCTCAAAGTGTTCAATCTAATACTAACAACTCTGTAAGCTTAGAAGCAGGTTTAGAGAGTAGAAAATACTTCGGTGAATCATCTTATTTGTTTATCACTCCAAAAATTGAACAATATGTAATCAATAATGGAGATGATTATGTAGGTAGATTTGCTGGTTCAACTACAAGCTTTAGAATCGCTTCTGCTGAGAAAAAGAAAACTTATGGACAACTTATCGTTGGTGGTAACATCGCCATTAATGATTCTTTATCTTTAAATGCAGGAATTGGTGCTAAACAAATTCTAGCAGGTAAAGTAGATTCTAAAAATGAAACTTATATCAATGGTAACATTGGATTAAAATATAGATTCTAATAACTACCAAGTAAGTTTTAATTCGGAGGTAGCCATTTAAGCTCCTCCAAAAATATAGATAGTTTAAAACTATCGCAACGCTAAAAAGATTAAAATTCAAAACTTCATTCTCTTTATGTAGAATTAATTTAAAATTTCATTTTTTATCTCTAGCTTAGGCTAGGGATAACTCCGCTAGTTAATACATAGTTAATCTTTAAAATACTACAATTACAGACTTAAACGCAAATTACAATCGAGGTTGATATGGGAAGAGCATTTGAATATAGAAGAGCAAGCAAAGAGAAGCGTTGGGATAAAATGTCCAAACTTTTCCCCAAGTTAGGCAAAGCAATTAGTATCGCTGTCAAAGAGGGTGGAAGTGGCGATCCTGATATGAATTCCAAACTCCGCACTGCCATTATGGCAGCAAAAGCCCAAAATATGCCAAAAGACAATATTGAAGCAGCGATTAAAAGAGCTTTAGGCAAAGATGGGATACAAATCACTGAAGTAAATTATGAAATCAAAGCACCACATGGTGCGCTATTTTTTGTCGAATGTGCTACAGACAACACTACACGCACGGTGGCAAATCTCAAAAGTTATGTCAATAAACTAGGCGGACAAATGCTAACAAACAATTCACTAGAGTTTATGTTTTCACGCAAAGCACATTTTGAAGTGAGCAAAGAAGGCTTAGGGGATTTAGAAGAGTTAGAGCTTAATCTTATTGATGCAGGGCTTGAATCGCTAGAAGTTGAAGAAGATATAGTGCATATTTATGGAGATTACACAAGCTTTGGAAGTCTTGCAAGTGCCCTAGAATCACTCAAAGCTGATGTTAAAAAAGCCGCACTAGAAAGGATTGCTAATAATCCGGTAGAATTCAGCGAAGAACAGCTTGCAGACATTGAAAAGTTACTTGATAGAATCGAAGATGATGATGATGTCCAAGCAGTTTTTACCAATATCGCCTAAAGGTGACAAAATCACTCAATAGATGATAACTTTTGTTTTTTTAAGCTAAATTATTTCAAAATTTCTGATGTAAATTTTACTAAAAAGGATTTCAAATGATGAATCAATTAACTAAAGAAACTTTTGCTAACGAAACAAAAGAAGGAGTTTGCCTTGTAGCCGTGGGTGCGCCTTGGTGTCCTGACTGCAAAAAAATCGAACCTATTATGGGAATGCTTATGCAAGAATATGCTGGTAAGGTAAAATTCTGTATGGTAATGGCAGATGAACAAGAAGCACTAAAAGATGAGCTTAATGTTCGCCGAATCCCCACTTTGATTTTCTTTAAAAATGGTGTGGAAGTGAGTGAAAGACTAGTTGAACCAAACTCTAAACCAATGATTGAAGATGCTCTTAAAAAAGCTCTTGAAGCATAAATTACTCTTGCCTTTAGGGGCAAGATTCTCCTTTTGAAACTCTCATAATTTTAACATAAGCACTTTTTGGCTACAATCCCCGCAGTATTTTTATTTAATTTAAGGCTATAGCAATGCAAAATCCACACTCCAAAGGCGGTTTTATTAAGGTTTTAGGTTTATTACTCATCATTTTATTTGTGGGAGCAGGTATTTTTATGCTTACTTCTGAATCTTTTGAAAAAGAATCGCCTCAAATCAACCTAAGAGAAAATTCTGCGTGGAATCTTAAAGACTTTTTCCCCATTCAAATCCAAGACAATGCAGGAATCAAAGTATATAGTGTTACGCTATTGCATAACCAAGAAAGGATACCACTCCAAACCAAAATCCTTACTTCCCAAAACTGCCTTAGCCCCAATGCAGACTTAAGTGAATCTCAAGAAATTCAAACTCACCCAAAAACACTCTGCATTGGAATCCAAAAGCCAAATAACATTAAAAATTCTACTCCTGAACTAGAGTTAGAAATCTCTGCAACAGATACAAGCCGCTGGAATCTTTTCAATGGTAACACCACCACAAAAACCTTTAAAATCCCTATTGATACCAAAAAGCCTCAACTAGCCATTCTCTCACATTCTTACAAAATCACACAAGGTGGTAGTGCGCTTGTTATCTTTCGCGCAACCGATGACAATCTAAAAGATATTCGCATTAGCAATGGCACTTATGATTTTCTCCCTCAACCTTTCTACAAAGAAGGCTTTTATATCTCGCTTATCGCTTGGAACAAAACTAGCCCTAACTTCAGCGCCAAAATCTATGCAAGTGATTCAGCAGGCAATGTCAGCATTGCACCTATTAATTTCTATCTCCAAAAAAAGCAATATCGTGATTCAACTATTCCACTTAAAGATTCATTTATTGATGGCAAAATTTCTATGCTTGTGCAAGAAATCGGAGAGAAAAATTTAGAAGATTTTCCTAATAAACTTGCTATTTTTAAATATATCAATGAAGATGTGCGAAAACAAAGTGCAAATCGAGTCTTTGAGGTGGCATCGCAGTTTGATAGGGAAACTTTGGTAACAGATTTTAGTCTTAAGGCATTCTCCCCACTTAGAAATGGTGCTGTCATGGCAAACTTTGGAGATCATAGGACTTTTAACTACCAAGGCGAAAATGTAAGCGAATCAAACCATATGGGACTAGATTTAGCAAACATCAAACAAGCACCCGTTCTACTTAGCAATTCAGGAGTTGTTACCCTAAATGAATTTGTAGGCATCAATGGGAACACTATCATCGTTTATCACGGACTTGGACTCTCCACTCTCTATGCGCACCTAACAACACAAAAGGTTAATGTGGGCGATTTGGTTAATGCAGGAGATGAGATTGCTAATACTGGCAATACGGGCTTGGCTTTAGGGGATCATTTGCATTTTGGAGTTTTAATTCAAGGGCATGAAGTTTGGACAGCAGAATGGCTTGATTCTACTTGGATTAAAACCAATATTGATGATATTATTAATGAAGCTAAGATTATAGTGGATAGATTATAGGCAAAATGATGGTAGAAGCACGACAAAGAAGCCTTAGATCTTTTATCTTTATAGCAGGTCAAGAAGAAGAAACTATTGCATATATCCAAAAACATTTTGTCTTGCTAAAAGATTTTTTACTTGTCTTTACCTACCCTATTACAGATAAACTTTTAGAATTTTTGCATTCACAAAAACTCGCCTTTGTCGAACAGAAAAATTCTAAAAAGATTCTCTCTAAACTACCTGAAACCACAATCCCACAAGAATCCATCACAAAAGCAGAATCCACACCACCCACTTCACAAGACCAAGAGCCCAAAAATGAAACACTAATACTGCACAGAACAATCCGTAGCGGAGAAGAAATCATCTCAAAAGGCGATATTACTATTTTTGGTCGTGTGAATAGTGGAGCGATGATTCAAGCTCAAGGTAATGTCCAAATCTTTGGTGAAATTAGTGGTAATGTTTTTTGTAATGGAAATTATATGATTCTAGGTCCTACAAAAGAGGGAAATATTCTTTTTGATGGCGAAATTATTGAAAGAGATAAACTCTCACAAAATTACCAAAAAATTTACAAAAAAAATAATGAAATCATAATTGAGGATTTATTATGAGACAGCAAACACTCGCTAAACCAATTGAATTAGTCGGAATTGGACTACACAAAGGTGTCCCTGTAAAAATGCGCTTAGAGCCTTTAGAAGAAAATAGTGGAATCCACTTTTTTAGAAGTGATGCTGGGGTAAATATCCCACTCAAACCTGAAAATGTCGTGGATACCACAATGGCAACGGTGATTGCTAAAGAGGGGTATAAGGTCTCGACTATTGAACATTTACTCTCTGCAATCCACGCTTATGGGATTGACAATCTAAGAATCGTGCTTGACAATGAAGAAGTGCCTATTATGGATGGCAGTAGTATTGGGTATTGTATGCTACTTGAAGAAGCAGGAATCATACAGCAAAATGCACCTAAAAAAATTCTCAAAATTAAATCCCCCATTGAAGTTAAAGAGGGCGACAAATTTGTAAGGCTAGAGCCAAGCAAAGAGTGTATATTTGACTTTTCTATCCATTTTCCTCACCCTGCCATTGGCACACAAAATTATAAATTCACTTTTTCCACTTATAATTACAAAGAAGAAATTGCTCGTGCAAGAACCTTTGGATTTTTAAATGAAGTGCAATACCTCCGTTCAAAAGGACTTGCGCTAGGCGGTTCTTTAGATAATGCTATCGTGCTAGATGAAACTACGATTTTAAACAAAGACGGATTACGCTACAAAGAAGAATTTGTCCGACACAAAATCTTAGATGCTATTGGTGATATGTGTTTGCTTGGCATTCCTTTGCTTGGTGCTTATGTTTCTTATGCAGGAAGCCATAAACTCAACCACCTTTTAACTAAAAAAATTTTTGAAGAAAATGATGCTTATGAAATCATTCAATCATTCCAAGAAGATGATGATTACGCATTAGCCTATCAAAACGCCTAAAATGCATCAAATTTTTATCATTCCTACAAGCCAACCTATCCTTATTGGGATTTATAAAGATTATAAATTAGAATCTAGTCATTCATTGCCTTCCCAACTCTCTGAGGCGCTTATCCCTTTTTTTGTCAAACTCAAAACACAGGGAATTGTTCCAAAAAATCTTTATTTTGTCCGCGGTCCTGGGAGTTTTATGGCATTAAAACTCATTTATTTATTTGCCAAAACTATGCAAATCACACAAAATTCAAATCTCTTTGCCACTCACGGCTTTTATTTTAATTCTAACTCACCCATTAAGGCATATGGGAATTCTTATTTCGTGCTAGAAAATGATGAAATTACACTAAAATCCTACCCCACTCCACCTAAAATCAAACCTTATATTCTACCTCAAAGACTTGATAAAAGTCTCTTTACAGAGACAATCAATCCACTTTATCTCTTACCACCGGTGTAAAATGACGATTCAAAAAAAAGCAACCATTATCTCTAGCCTTGTCGCCTCTCTTTTAATTTGCGTTAAATTTATTGTAGGAATCTTAAGTGGTTCAGTTGCTATCTTAGCTTCTGCTATTGATTCTTTACTTGATTTATGCATTTCTCTTTTTAATCTTTATGCCATTACCAAATCCGAGCAACCTGCCAATTCTTCTTTTAATTATGGAAAGGGGAAAATCGAATCACTAGCAGCAGTTATTGAGGGTAGCATTATTTCTGCTTCGGGGGCTTTTATTCTCTATGAATCCTTTAAAAAACTCATTTTAGGGAGTGAATTAAATTATCTTACTTATTCTGTATGGGTAATGGTATTTTCTATTATAATTACAACTTTACTCGTTCTTTATCTTAATTTTGTAGCCAAAAAAAGCAATAATCTTGTTATTAAATCTGATGCCTTACACTATAAAACCGATATTTTAAGTAATCTAGCCGTTCTTGTTGCTTTAGTTATGATTTATTTTACAGGATTCAATGAGCTTGATGCACTCTTTGGAATTGGGATTGGAATCTACATTATCTATTCAGCTTGGACGCTTTTAAAAAGTGGAGTTTTGATTTTATTAGATAGGGCGTTAGATGCAAATATTATTCAATCCATTGAAAAAATACTTAATAGTGCGCCTATTAATAGCTACCACGATTTAAAAACAAGACAAAGTGGAGAGACTTATTTCCTTGAAGTGCATTTGGTTTTTAATGCTGAAATTTCTTTATTAGAAGCACATGACATTGCCGATTCCATAGAAAAGCAAATCAAAGCCTTAGAGGGTAGCTGGATTGTTATCACTCACCTAGATCCTGAAGATGATGAGGGGCGCTAATGCAATATTTACTTGATTTTTTACAAACAACACCAATTACCAAAACCAAAATTTATCCCTTTTTGCGATGCAGTGAAGAAGAGGCGCTAATTTTGCGTTATTATTGTAAAGAAATCTTAAAAGGAAATGAAGAGATTCTCTGTCTTGATACTATTAATGCCCTTTTTATACCAAATAGCGATGAAGCAATCTTAAAATTTCTCCCCTTGTTTAAAAACCTCCTTGATTTAGGCTGGTTAAGTCAGAATCTTTTTTTAAAAAACTTAAATAATGAAGTGCTTTATTTAAAGCTACTTAACTCTACTTTTTCTCTAAGTAATAATTTTTTAAAACTCATTCAAGAAGGTGGAATCTACCCTAAACTCCCAAAAATCTCTGCTTATTCAGATCACTTGGATTATCTCAAAGATCAGTTTTTAGTCATTGATATTCTTTCTAGCTTACTTCCCTACAAAAAGGATAATCTCTCCTCCCCTTTTCTTGCTAAGGGTGAGCAAAAAATCAAAGCCTTGCAAGATAGAATCAAACAAAGATTAAATCTCACCAAAGAAAAACCAAATTTAGAAAAAATCTTTGAAGAATACAGCCTTAGCGATCAAGAAAAAATTATTTTTTTAGCACTTTTAAAAGAAGAGTATTCAGGTAGAGAATCCCAAGCAAGAGAACTCAATGCCCTCATCAATCTTGTGAGTTTAAATGATTATGAGAGAATTAAAAATCGTGCCTTATTAGATGATAGAAGTAAGCTTGTCCAAAAAGGCTTAGTAGATTATGATGAAATTTTAAGCACTTTTGAGGGAATCAACCGCACTTTTTTTATCCCCGATGAAATTCTAAAGAAAATCACACACCCTAGCAATGAGAGTAAAAAGCAAAAAATTAGCCTTGAAGCCTTGATTGATAATCAAGATATTTTTGAATTTATCCAACCAAAAACCACTCTTAACAATGTTGTGCTAAACCCACACACAAAAGAAACTTTAGAAACACTTTTAAAACAAATGGATTCAAAAGTTCTCCAAAATCTTAAAAATTGGGGTATCAAAGATAAAAAACGCGGCATTGATGCAAAAATCATCTTTTATGGGGCTGCTGGAACAGGCAAAACAATGACTGCACTTGCCCTAGCCAAATCCCTTAAAAAAAGTATTTTAAGCTTTGATTGTTCTAAGATTCTCTCTATGTATGTAGGCGAGAGTGAAAAAAATGTCCGAAAAATCTTTGATACTTATAAAGAGCTTTGCAAAGAAAGCAAGGAAAGCCCCATCTTACTTCTTGATGAAGCCGATCAATTCCTTAGTATGCGAAGCACAAGTGCAAATAGTGCAGATAAAATGCACAATCAAATGCAAAATATTTTTTTAGAACAAATTGAGAAATTTAATGGAATCTTAATTGCTACAACTAATCTTTTAGAAACTATTGATACGGCATTTTCAAGACGCTTTAATTATAAAATTGAATTTAAAAAACCTAATTTAGAGGAAAGACTTTTGTTGTGGGAAAAACTCTTGCCCAAAAACGCTCCCTATGAAAAGACATTTAACCTAAAATCTCTTGCAGAATTTTCTCTCACTGGAGGACAAATCTTTCTTGTTATTAAAAATACTGCTTTTTTAGTCGCCACACAAGAATCCCCTCTTTTTACCACACAAATATTTATTGAAGAGATTAAAAGGGAATTAAATTCTAACTTTGATGGGCAACGCGAAATGGGATTTCACATTTAAGCTTTGCAAATTAAAAGTTTTTTGTTAAGATATACTTATTTATTTTACAAGGCAGTATGATGACTCGTTTTTCAAAAATTGGTTTTATTTTAGCAACAGCAGGAAGTGCCATTGGCTTAGGTGGTATTTGGAAATTCCCTTACATGGTCGGAGAAAGTGGCGGTGGTGCCTTTGTGCTAATATTTATCATAGCGTTTTTGGTATTTGGACTTAGCGTTTTTATTGCTGAAATGATTTTAGGTAGGGCAAGTGAGCGAGATTGTTTTAGCGCCTTTGAAACCCTTGCACCCAAAGGACACAAATACCTTAAATACGGCGGAATAATGGTTTTTTCAGGCTTGGTAATTTTTTCATTTTATGTAGTTGTTTTAGGTTGGCTTACACACTATATGATGCTAAGTCTAATTGGATTGCCCAAAACGCTTGAAGCTACACAAAATCTTTGGGGAAATTTCGTAAGCGCTCAAGTAGGTTATCAACTTTTATGGCATTTTGTTATAGTCGCACTTTGTGCCTATGTCTTAAATCAAGGAGTAAAAAAAGGAATTGAGAAACTTAACCTCATTCTTATGCCTTTATTGTTAATTATATTTATTGGACTTTTGGGCTATGCGATGTATCAAGATTCATTTTGGGCTTCTTTTAATTTTTTATTTGCACCAGATTTTAGCAAACTCACACCCAAAGTTATTGTTGATGCAATCGGACAAGCATTTTTTGCTCTCTCTTTAGGAGTTGGCGTGATTCTTACTTACTCCAACTCATTACCTAAAAAAGGTAATTTTATCCGATCTGCCATCATCATAGCCTTACTTAATTTTGTTTTTTGTATTGTCGCAGGACTTGTAATCTTTACTTTCATTTTTGGCTATGGGGCAACGCCAGATAGCGGACCTGGATTAGTCTTTATCTCACTACCACTTATTTTTGCTAATATGGGCTTAAGCGGACAAATTATTGCATTTCTCTTTTTTATTGCTTTGATTTTTGCTGGGATTACTTCAGCTATCTCTATGCTTGAACCACTTAATGCATGGCTTATTGACCGCTTTTCTTTCTCTCGAACCAAAGCAAATCTCACAACTATTAGCATCACATATATCTTAGGAGTAATACTTCTATTTAGCAACATTGCAATCTATCAAGAAAACTTGAGCTTTTTTGGTAAAAATTTATTTGGTTGGTTTGATTATATTAGTGCATCTTATATGCTACCCCTAGCTGGAGTATTCTTATGTATCTTTGTGGGTTGGATACTTCCAAAATCACAAGTCTATGCAATGTGTGAGGGAAATCTCACTGGAAAAATCTTTAAAATATGGTATTTTATTATTAAGTTTATCGCACCTGTTGGAATTATAGTTTCTATGATAACTCTAGCTATTGAAGGCTTATAACAAACTATTCTGCTTCAAAGATTCCATTTTGGATACTTCTTTGAAGCTCTTGAGCTTTTTTGAGCAATTCTTGTTGATCTTTTTTTGAATCATTTTCTTTGGGTGTATCTATTTCTTTTGTTTGCGAATTGATTGAATTTTTATTTGGATTCTTATCAACAACTCCCATTTTTACAAAAGTATCTTCATAGTTTTTACCACCTTTTTTTACACGAATATAAACCTGCCCACTTGCTTGATCATACAAATAAGTATCATCCAAATCATTAAACATTACCCAAGGTTGTGCTTTTAAACTATAAGCCATAAGAAGAATCAAAAATATTTTCATACCCCTCCTTTTGTGCTTAGAATTTTATCCAAAACAAGCCAATTTTATAGCAATTTTATTTCATATTCTATTTTAGAGACATCAAGCTTTTCTTGTAAGGTTGCAACACTTTCTACTTCAAAATATATTGCAATCCCACAATCACTAGAAAACTCCCTTGGGGTAGGAACAAGTTTAAAATGAATTTTTGTAGTTTTTAGTAACATTTCCGTTTCAAATGCACTTGCAGTGGTAAAAAAAATCAAATAGCCACAAATCATTCTATAAACCTTTAGCTTTTAGCAATCTTACTTAGAGCTGCAAGGAAAGATTCTATCTCGCTATGTGTATTAAACACCCCAGCACTCACTCTCACACTTCCACCATTTTCAAAACTACCTAGTATCTTATGTGTTGCAGGATTACAATGCAATCCAATACGCACACAGATTCCAAACTCCCTATCAAGTCTCAAACCCACTTCTGAAACACTTTTGCCATCAACGCTTAATGAAAGCGTTGCATTAGCTCCTAGTCCCTCCAAACTCTCACTAACTCCATAAAGTCTCACGCCCTTTATATTTTTAAGCCCTTTTATGAGATGATTCCTTAAATTTAATTCATGTGTATGAATTGCTGCTATACCTTTGGCATTTATCCATTCTATCCCTGCACACATTCCTGCAATTCCATGCATATTTGGTGTGCCACTTTCAAATCTATCGGGCAAAAATAGTGGCTGAATCTCCTCTTCACTCGCGCTACCTGTGCCACCAAAAATAAGTGGTTCTAACCGCTGTATTTCAAAGCTATCACTAACTAATAGCGCTCCTACACCCATAGGAGACAAAAGTCCTTTATGTGCGCTCAAAGCCAAAAAATCAACCTGCTCCATTACATCAGACATTTCCACACACCCAACACTCTGCGCTCCATCTAGCAAAAATGCCACACCTTCACTTCGAGCCAATGCGCTAAGCTCTCTAAGAGGTATCATCACGCCACTAACATTGTTAATATGCGCACACGCTAGAAGATTAGCACCCTTTAACAACTCTCTAGCTACTTTTAAATCCAATTCACAAGATGGTGCGCATGGAATCTGTCGTATTTCAAGATTCAAATACTCTTTTAGAGCATTAAGGGGACGCATTAAAGCATTATGCTCCATTTGTGTGGTTACCACCACACTATTAGGTCGCAAAAACCCTTGCAAAACAACATTAATTGCCATTGTGGTATTATGCACAAAAAACACTCTTTTGCAATCTTTTAAGCCCAATAAATCTGCCAAAAATCGTCGCGATTGATATAAAATCCTCCCTGATTGTATAGAAAGCATATGGGCGCTACGCCCAGGACTAGCCCCTATATCCTCCATAAAAGCACATACAGCCTCCTTTACTCTAGGTGCTTTAGGAAAGCTTGTTGCTGCGTTATCTAAATAGATTCTATGATTCACACCCTCACCCAAGCTTTTTGCATAACTCATAGACAATCTCGCCTTGAACTTCAGAGATTTTTTTCACCTCATAACCATAATGACTTGCCATTCGCTGAATATTATCACTTGCAGCACCGCAGCTACAAAGCACCCTAATAGATTCTTCACCTTGTTCACACAAAGGTTTTAAGTTTAGCACAGGCTCTGGGCAACTAAGCCCCCTAACATCAAGCTCCTTCATTTTATCTCCTCTCTCTTGCAAAAATCGCAACAAGCAAACAAAATACAATCCCTACAAAAACTGCAATTGGCGCATTTACTCCAATTCCAGCAGGTGAGCTTGCAAGTCCAAAATTATGTGCAAATGCCGCCCCCATAAGCAATCCAAACACAAATACACCTGCATCGCTATCACCCTCACCACTTAACACAAGCTGCCTACCTGGACAACCACCTGCTAAACTAAAGGCAAATCCAGAAAGTAACATCCCAAGGAAATTCCACACCCAATCATTATGAGCGATAGGCTGCCCACTAAATCCCGGATTAAAATACCCCAACGCTAGATTAGTTAAAAACGCTGCAATTACAAGTGCAATCACACCTTGTAAAATATGCGTATCTTTCAATAACACACTATCACGCACTGCAGCAATCATACAAAATCGGCTTTTTTGAAATATTGCACCCAAAAATAATCCTGCTACAAGCGAAATAATAAGTGGTGCGTGTTGTGAAGCAGGACCTTTTTGTGAAAATTTAATGGGAGCTTCTACATCTAGCAAACCCCAAATTAATAATCCAAAAAGCCCTACCATAAAAAGCGGGAAAATAAAGCCCACAATTTTGCTAGTGGCGTAGGATCGCCCAAGTGAAAAGCCACGCTTGAGAAAAAAGATACCAATTAATATCCCACACACAAGTCCAAAAATACCCGCTATGGAAGTAAAATCCCCTGCGCTAAATCTAAGCCACATTCTCCAAGGACAGCCCAAGAATACTAATGCTCCAATCATAGCAAAAACACCAAGCATAAAACGCACCACAGGCGCACTTCCAGCGCGTGGGCGAAACTCCCCAAATGCAAAAGATGCCACAAGAGCACCAATCACAAGCCCAATAACTTCAGGGCGAATATACTGCACTACAGCGGCTTGATGAAGATTTAATCCCCCAGCAATATCTCGCGTAAAACACGCAGCACATACACCCATATTACCCGGATTCCCTAAAGAAACCAAAAGAGGCGCAATTACACCCAATGCTATGCCCGCCAAAATAGGCCAAACTGCTAATCGCATACAAACTCCTAGAAATAATACAACAATAAATTTAGACAGCCTTGTAAATAATAAAAGAAGAACTGTGTGCTTAATCCTTAAGCCAAAATAAAGCATAATCGTAATGTAAAATGACTTAAAAAAATATAAAACAAATTTTAAAAAATTTCTACTTTAGGCATTTGTTTTTTATGATGGATTTTAAAAGATTGCATTTTTTAACTTAAATTTATGGAATGGTAGTAATAGTAAAGATTTAGTAGAAAAAAGTTTCACAGCAATTTTATTTGATTTTAGATAAAAAGCCAAATCAATTAATATAAGAATAAAATTTCTTAAAAATTTTATTACTATAGACTAGAAGCTTTATATTTGAAGATTTTAATTTTAAAAAACACTTATTTTGGTTAAGCCCCTAGAGCTTAACCATTTCTTTTTTCCATAATTTCTTTAGAAATATTGCTTGGCACTTCACCATAGTGATCAAATTCCATAGTGTAAGTTCCACGCCCTTGAGTAGCTGAACGCAAATCAGTAGAATAACCAAACATCTCGGCTAATGGAACAAAAGCATTGACAATTTTTAATCCCATTCTGTCATCCATTGAGTTGATTTGACCTCTTCTGCGGTTTAAATCACCAATAACATCACCCATATACTCTTCAGGCACTTCAACTTCCACTTTCATCATTGGCTCTAATAAAACTGCCCCTGCCTTGCGACAAGCATCTTTAAACGCCATAGAACCTGCAATTTTAAATGCCATTTCTGAAGAATCCACATCGTGATAGCTACCATCAAAAAGAGTAACTTTAAAATCCACAACTGGGTAACCTGCCAAAACACCATTTTGCATAGCTTCTTGAATACCTTTATCAACAGCTGGAATATATTCTTTAGGAATTACACCACCTGAAATATTATTTACAAATTCATAACCTTTGCCTGGCTCTTGTGGTTCTAAGCGGATAAATACATGTCCATATTGTCCCCTACCACCAGATTGCTTGGCATATTTACATTCCTGCTCAACACTTTGGCGAATTGTTTCGCGGAATGCAACTTGAGGTTGTCCTACCTCTGCTTCTACTTTAAACTCACGCTTTAATCTATCGACGATAATCTCTAGGTGCAATTCTCCCATACCAGAAATAATAGTTTGCCCCGATTCTTCATCTGTATGAACTCTAAAGCTCGGATCCTCTTCTGCAAGCTTTGCCAAGGCTAAAGCCATTTTTTCTTGATCTGCTTTTGTTTTTGGCTCTACTGCAATAGAAATAACTGGATCTGGGAATTCCATTCTCTCTAAAATAACAGGCTCTTTTTCAGAGCAAAGTGTATCCCCTGTCAAAGTCTCTTTTAAACCAACAAAGGCACAAATTTCCCCTGCATACACTTCTTTAATATCCTCGCGCTTATTGGAATGCATTTTCAACAATCTTCCAACACGCTCTTTTTTGCCTTTTGTAGAGTTAAGCACATAGCTTCCTGATTCCAAACTTCCACGATAAACGCGAACGAAAGTCAATTGCCCCACAAATGGATCTGTCATAATTTTGAATGCCAATCCTGCAAACTCACCATCATCAGTTGATTTTACGCTTACTTCTTTTTCCTCATCTTTTGCATCAACACCGCGAATATCTGCAACTTCAGTTGGGGCTGGAAGATAGTCGATAACAGCATCTAGCAAGGTTTGAACTCCTTTGTTTTTAAAGCTAGAACCACAAAGCATAGGAATAATTTCCATTGCCAAACAACCTTTTTTAATCGCAGCTTTAATCTCTTCAACGCTTAGCTCTTCACCACCAAGATATTTTTCCATCAAAGCTTCATCTTGTTCAGCAGCAAATTCCACCATTTTTTCGCGATATTCATTGGCTTTTTCTACTAACTCTGCAGGAATTTCTTCAATGTCATACTTAGCACCCATTGATTCATCATTCCATACGATTGCCTTCATTTGAATAAGATCAACAACTCCCTTAAAGGTATCTTCCGCACCAATTGGAATCACAAGTGGAACTGGACGCGCTTTAAGTCTTGTAGCAATTTGTGATTCTACATTATAGAAGTTCGCACCAATTCTGTCCATTTTATTAACAAAAACGATTCTTGGAACACCATATTTATTAGCTTGCCTCCACACAGTTTCACTTTGTGGTTGCACACCACCTACTGAACAAAATACCGCTACAGCACCATCTAAGACACGCATTGACCTTTCTACTTCAATAGTAAAATCCACGTGTCCGGGAGTGTCAATCAAGTTAATTTGATAATCTTTCCAAAAACAAGTTGTCGCAGCAGAAGTAATTGTAATACCTCTTTCTTTCTCTTGCTCCATCCAATCCATTGTAGCAGCACCATCATGCACCTCACCGATCTTGTGGCTAACACCTGTATAAAACAAGATTCTCTCTGAAGTTGTCGTTTTACCTGCATCAATGTGAGCTGCAATACCAATATTTCTAATTCTATTTAATGGGGTTTTTCTTGCCATTTTATAATCCTTTGGGATAACATATTTTTTATAAAGAAATTGCAGAAATCTTAGAAGGAAGATCCCTTCTAGATATTAAACTACCAACGATAATGTGCAAATGCCTTATTAGCCTCTGCCATTTTATGCACATCTTCTTTTTTCTTAAAAGCCGCTCCTCTTTCGTTAGCAGCATCAATAAGCTCATTGGCTAAGCGCTCAATCATTGTTCTTTCATTTCTCTTGCGTGCTGAATCAAGCAACCAACGAATCGACAAAGATTGTTGTCTTGCAGGTCTTACTTCTACAGGCACTTGGTAAGTAGCACCACCTACACGACGACTTCTTACTTCTACTAAAGGCTTAACTTTTTCTAACGCTTTTTCAAAAGTTTCAATGCCTTTTTCTTTTGTTTTTTCTTCAATTTTGTCAAAAGTTGCATAAATGATTTTTTCTGCAACACTCTTCTTGCCATCATACATCATTTTGTTGATGAATTTTGTTACAACAATATTGTTATAAATTGGATCGCCCAAAACTTCTCTTTGAGGAGCTTTTCTTCTTCTCATCTTTTACCTCACTTATTTCTTAGAATCGCCAGATTTAGCTTTTTTAGCACCATACTTACTGCGTGAAACTGTTCGCTTTGCTACACCTGCAGTATCTAATGCACCACGGATAATGTGATACTTTACGCCCGGTAAGTCCTTTACCCTACCACCACGGATTAACACAATAGAGTGCTCTTGAAGATTATGCCCTTCTCCAGGGATATAACTAATTACTTCAAAACCACTTGTTAATCTAACTTTAGCTACTTTTCTCAAAGCTGAGTTAGGCTTTTTAGGTGTCGTGGTATAAACACGGGTGCAAACTCCTCTTCTTTGAGGACAAACTACCAAAGCTGGAGACTTTGATTTCTTAATAACTTTCTTTCGTTCTTTTCTAATCAACTGGTTAATAGTTGGCACTTTGTATTCCTTCTTTCATAAATAATTTCAATAGAGAAAATGAAGCGGATTATATTCAAATCACACTTTACTTTTGCTTAAATTAAGGTTGCAATAACCTTAATTCTCCTTAATTTTCACCTTTTTGCCTTTATAGATTCCCGTTCCTACAGGTATCATACGACCCAATACGATATTTTCTTTAAGATCTTCTAAGTGGTCAATTTTAGCTGCAATACTTGCTTCAGTCAAGACTTTAGTGGTCTCTTGGAATGAAGCTGCCGAAATCACTGAATCACTACCAATTGCTGCTCTTGTGATTCCTAACAAGACTGGCTCGGCAATTGCAGGGATACCACCCATTTTAATGATTCTTGCGTTTTCTTCTCTAAAATGACGCTTACTAACCAAATCGCCCTCGATGAATTTCGTATTTCCACTATCGTAGATTCGAACTTGTCTCAACATTTGCGAAACAATAATCTCAATGTGCTTATCTGCAATACTTACCCCTTGACGTCGATACACTTGTTGAACTTCGCTTACAATATATTTATAAAGTTCTTTCTCTCCACCAATTCGCAAAATATCTTGACTTGCAACTACACCATCTGTAATTGCCTCTCCCGCATGCACAAATTCTCCCTCATGCACCAAAATCTGCTTAGACTTATCAATCAAGTATTCCACCATTCTTCCATCATTAGCAGTTACAATAATTCTTTCTTTGCCCCTTACTGGCTTACCAAAGCTTACAATACCATCAATCTCTGCTAACACAGCTGGATCTTTTGGCTTTCTTGCTTCAAAGAGCTCAGAAACCCTTGGAAGACCCCCAGTAATGTCTTTTGACTTAACTAAGGCTTTTGGTGTTTTAGCCAAAATATCTGCCATTTCCACTTTTGCTCCATCAGCAACAAAAATAGCAGTTTTAGGATCTAGCGAATAACGAATCAAGCCACCTTTTGCTGTTGATAAAACCAAAGTTGGCTTATACGCGCTAGAAACATATTCATTAACCACTAATCTTGTCTGACCTGTTAATTCATCAGTTTGCTCTGAAACAGTAAGCCCAGGAATAATATCCTCAAACTTAATCGTTCCTGCTTCTTCTGAAATAATTGGATTAGAATACGGATCCCAATCTGCAATCACAACTTGCTCATCGCTTTCTGGACTTGCAATGAGTGTATTTTTTCCGACCTTTTGATTGTCTTCTATCTCAATAATCGAATCTCTTGCAATATAGTGTCTCGCCGCTTCTTGATCGTATTCATCAGCAATCACTGCAAACACGCCCTTCTCGGTAATCTTTTCGCCTTTTTTCAAAGCTCTATAGCGCTCTAAGTGATCGCCTTGCAAGTAATAATACTTCACAATTCCCTCTTCTTTAGCATAGATTTTTTGAGTAATTGGCGCATTATCCTCAACTTTTAATTCACTAGCATAAGAAATACGATTAGGAATATTCCAGCTATCTTTGATAATATCCACAATACTTCCCTCGTCTCTCACATAATGCCCACTTGGATAAGGAATATAGAATTTACCTTCAATTTTTCCTGTTACCCCTGCTAGCTCATTTGGTTTTGCCACATCGCTTTTTCGGAGTGTGAATTTAGCAGTCTCATCTTTGCCCACAACAGAAATAATCACTTCATCATGCACAATATCAACTCTCAACTCACCCTCAAATGGAGCTTTGATTTTTGGCTCTACTAGCAAGATTGCTGCATTTCTTCGGTTAGAGATAATTCGCTTTCCTTCTCTGTTTTTATAAGTTTTAACATTATAATAACGAATAAATCCCTCTTTATCTGCAACAACTTGGCGCTCTTCTTGGCTTCTGCTTGCTGTTCCACCAATGTGGAATGTCCTTAGCGTAAGCTGCGTTCCAGGCTCACCAATAGATTGTGCAGCCACAACACCCACTGCCTCTCCCACTTTAGAGATTCTTGCTTCACCAAGATTAAGTCCATAACATTTAGCACATACACCTTTTTCGGCTTTACAAGTTACAGGGGTGCGGATAATAACAGATTTAACACCCGCTTCTTTAACTTTTCTAGCCCTCTCTTCATCAATTAATGTGCCCTCACTAATTAAAACTTCATTAGTAATTGGATCAATGATATTTTCAGCTATCACACGCCCAAAAATTCTTTCATCAAGGGATTCAATAAGCTCACTACCCACAGTGATATCCGTGATCTCAACGCCCTCATTAGTTCCACAATCATCCATTACAATCTTAACATTTTGGCTTACATCAATAAGTTTTCTTGTAAGATAACCAGCATTTGCCGTCTTAAGCGCGGTATCTGCAAGACCTTTTCTTGCTCCATGTGTTGAAATAAAGTATTCTAACACATTCAAACCTTCTTTGAAGTTTGAAGTAATTGGAGTTTCAATAATAGTTCCATCTGGTTTTGCCATCAAACCACGCATTGCAGAAAGCTGTCTAATCTGCCCTGCACTACCTCTAGCTCCAGAATCAGCCATCATATAAATCGAGTTAAATCCAGACTTATCGCTTTCAATGAGCTTCATCATCTCATTTCCTAACGCATTATTAGTGTCTGTCCAAACGTCAATAATCTTGTTATAGCGCTCTTGTTCGGTCAATAAACCTGCACCAAATTGTGCTTGAATATCTTTAACCTTTTTCTTAGCGCCTTCAATAACTTTGTTTTTGTTATTTGGCACAATAATATCATCTGCAGAGATAGAAATACCTGCTCTTGTTGCATATTTAAATCCTAGATTCTTAAGATTATCCAAAAATCCAGCCGTTACTCCAACCCCACCTTCTTTATAAACATAATCAATCAAAGTTGCAATATCTTTTTTCTTTAAGATTTTATTCCATAAGTGCATTGGAACAAAATCCGGTAAAATAGACTTAAGAATCATTCTACCAATAGTTGTATTAATGATTCTATCTTCTACAAACACTCTTACTTTAGAGCTAATTTCTACCACTCCTGATTCTAATGCAATATGAATTTGATCAATATTAGAGAATAGCTTATGCTCTCCTTTAGAACCATCTTTTTCCAATGAAAGATAATAAAGCCCCAAAACCATATCTTGGCTAGGAACAGTTACCGCCTTACCACTTGCAGGAAGCAAAATATTCATTGAACTAAGCATTAAAAGCTTACACTCCGTAATAGCTTCTTGAGAAAGTGGCACATGCACTGCCATTTGGTCGCCATCAAAGTCCGCGTTAAAGGCTGCACAAACTAATGGGTGCAACTGAATTGCTTTACCATCAATCAATTTAGGATGGAAAGCCTGAATGGATTGCTTATGCAAAGTTGGCGCACGATTGAGCATAATTGGGTAATCTGCAACTATCTCTTGCAAACACTCCCACACCTCATTACTTTTGCGCTCAATCATCTTCTTGGCTTGTTTAAGTGTTGTTGCATAACCCTTTTCTTCAAGTTTTGCCAAGATATGTGGTTTAAATAATTCCAAAGCCATATTTTTAGGTAACCCACATTGATCCATTCGCAAATTTGGACCCACAACAATAACAGAACGCCCTGAGAAATCCACACGCTTTCCAAGTAGATTCTGACGGAATCGACCTTGTTTTCCTTTAATAATTTCAGAAAGTGATTTAAGTGGGCGCTTATTTGCTCCTTTAACCGCATTTGCATTGCGACCATTATCAAAGAGTGCATCAACTGCTTCTTGCAACATTCTTTTTTCATTGCGCACAATAATTTCTGGCGCATCGAGCTCAATTAAGCGTTTCAAGCGTTGATTACGATTAATCACTCTACGATACAAGTCATTTACATCGCTCACGGCAAATTTACCGCCATCAAGCGCTACTAAAGGACGCAAATCAGGTGGCAACACCGGAAGAACGGTTAGCATCATCCACTCTGGACGATTCTGCCCACCAGAAACCACAAAGCTTTCTACCACTTTTAAACGCTTAATGATTGTTTTCTTTTTGGCTTCAGAATTAGTTGTTTTAATCGCTTCTTTTAGTTCTGCAATCAAATCCACCAAGTCAATACCTTCTAAAAGATCTTTCACAGCTTCTCCACCCATTTGCGCTACAAATCCTGTGTGGTCAAATCTTTGTGAAAGATTTTGGTATTGCTCTTCATTTAAGACATCATATTTAGCAACAGGCTTTGTGCCTTCATTGTCATAATAAGCCTCTCCTGGTTGCTTAACGATATAAGCTTCATAATACAATACACGCTCTAAATCTTTCATCTTCACACCCAAAAGTGTTCCGATTCTGCTTGGCAAGGAATTAACATACCAAATGTGTGCCACTGGTGTTACTAACTCAATATGTCCCATTCTAGATCGGCGCACCTTGGAGCTTGTTACCTCTACACCACATTTTTCACAAACAATTCCTTTGTAACGCATCTTCTTGTATTTACCACAAAGACATTCATAATCCCTCACCGGACCAAAAATCTTAGCGCAGAATAAGCCGTCGCGCTCTGGCTTTAATGTGCGGTAGTTAATTGTTTCAGGTTTTTTAACCTCTCCATAACTCCAACTGCGAATCTTCTCTGGACTAGCCAAAAGAAGCTGAAAAGCATTGAAATCACTTGGGCGATTGTCTTCTTTAATCACAATAGGCTCACTTATGCCCTCTTGGTTATCTGCAAACACATTTACATCCAAAGCCAAGCTTTGTAATTCTTTGGTTAAAACATAGAAAGTCTCTGGAATCTCAGATTCTTTAACCGCCTCACCTCTTGTAATAGCTTTATAAGCTTTCACACGCCCTTCTACATCATCTGATTTGATAGTTAACATTTCTTTGAGTGTGTGTGCTGCACCATAGGCTTCCAATGCCCACACTTCCATTTCCCCAAATCTTTGCCCACCAAAGAGCGCTTTACCGCCAACTGGTTGTTGTGTTACAAGACTATAAGGTCCTGTGCTTCTTGCATGCACCTTTTCATCAACAAGATGGTGGAGTTTGAGCATATACATATACCCTACATTCACTCTCTCCATCATTTTTTCACCAGTTCTACCATCATAAAGCTCAGTTTTTCCATCTGTATCAATCTTGGCTAAATTGAATAATTTTTCAAATTCCTGAGCATTAACACCTTCAAAAACAGGAGTAGCAAACTTCACTCCCTTGCTCCAATCTCTCGCATAAGTAAGCAACGCTTCATCGCTTAATGTTGTTAAGAATTCTTTGGTTTCTTTCATTCCTGAAACTTCAGCGATTTCTTGCATTTTTCCTCTTAATTGGCTTATCCATTGACTTTTTTCTTGCTCAAAAACACCCGCAATTTGCTCACCTAATTTTTTACCCACTAAGCCCAAATGCACTTCTAGAATCTGTCCTATGTTCATACGACTAGGAACACCAAGTGGATTAAGAACGATTTCTACTGGACGCCCATCTTTAGTATAAGGCATATCAACTTCTGGGACAATATTTGAAACAATCCCTTTGTTTCCGTGTCTTCCCGCCATTTTATCGCCCACTTTCAGTTTGCGTTTAGTGGCTACATAAATCTTAACAAGCTTTACAACTCCACTTGGCAGAATATCATCTTTTTCAATAATAGAAAGCTTTTCTTCATGCTCTTCGCTAAGATTTTTCTTTTGCTCTAAGAAATTGGCTTTGAGCATATCATATTGACTTTGAATCTCTTTAGCATAACCTTTGATAATTGTTCCCATCGCAAAACGATTCACATTCTCTAGCTCTTCTTTAGGAATCACACTCCCTTTTTTATATTCTTTATCACCCACTTTTACATCAGAGACAAGCTTTTCTTTAGCTAGAATAGATCCAATTCTCAAGCTTTCTTCGCGGTCAAGCATTAATAATTTATCGTGGTGCTCTAAATCCAATCGCGCTTTTTCTTCCTCATAAGCTATAACAGCACGCTTGTCTTTATCATAACCCTTTTTAGTAAAGATTTTAACATCAATCACCGTTCCCTCTAAGCTTGGAGGACAATAAAGGGATTTATTAACCACATGCCCTGCTTTTTCCCCAAAGATAGCTCTTAATAGCCTTTCTTCTGGAGTTGGCTTCACCTCACCTTTTGGAGAAGCTTTCCCCACTAAAATCATACCGCCTGTTACATAAGTCCCAATTTTAACAATTCCACTCTCATCAAGATGAGCTAATTCTTCTTCGCGAATATTTGGAATATCTCGAGTAATCTCTTCAACACCATGTTTTAACTCTCTTGCTTCAATCTCTTTTTCATAGATATGAATTGAAGTAAAGGCATCGTTGCGAATAAGCTTCTCGCTAACAACAATCGCATCTTCAAAGTTATAACCATTCCAAGGCATAAAAGCAACGCGGATATTTTTACCCAATGCAAGCTCACCTTGATCCATATTAGGACCATCTGCAATCACATCTCCACTCTCAATCACATCCCCTGCTTTTACAATAGGCTTTTGAGAGAAAGAAGTATTTTGGTTAGTTCTTAGATTTTTTTGAAGTGAATAATGATCAATAAAAGCACCATTATCATCTTCACCTAGGATATAAATATTTTTTGCATCCACTTTTTCCACAACACCACCGCGTGTAGCTTTAAGAGATTCCCAAGAATCCCGTGATACAATCTTTTCAATTCCTGTTCCAACTACTGGAGCATCAGGACAAAGCAAAGGCACTGCTTGGCGTTGCATGTTTGAACCCATCAAGGCGCGGTTAGCATCATCGTGCTCCAAAAATGGAATCAAACTTGCCGCAACCCCTACTACCATTCTTGGACTAAGGTCAATTAGCTCAACTTTGGAAGATTCCATAAGGATAATCTCTCCATCTTTTCGCACCTCAATAATATCTTCTTTAATCATATTGTCATTAGTTAAAATTGTGCTTGCAGGCGCGATCACCGCCCCTTCTTCTTGAGTAGCAGTTAAATACACAATTTCATCTGTAACTTTTTTATCTACAACCTTGCGATAAGGTGCTTCAATAAAGCCAAGCTCATTAACCTTTGCATAAGTAGAAAGCGTGTTAATCAAACCAATGTTTTGACCCTCTGGAGTTTCAATCGGGCAGATTCTGCCATAATGCGTTGGATGAACATCACGCACTTCAAATCCTGCACGCTCTTTAACCAAACCACCCTCTCCAAGTGCAGATAAACGCCTTTTATGAGTTACTTCAGAGAGTGGATTAGTTTGATCCATAAATTGAGAAAGTTGCCCACCTGTAAAAAATTCCAAAATCGTGCTTGTAATCATTTTAGAATTTACCAAATCATGTGGCATAAGCTCTTCTAAACCGCTACTGATAGTTGAGAGTTTATCGCGAATGGCTTTTTGCATTTTAACCAATCCTGTATGCAATTCATTTGCTAAAAGCTCCCCAATAGCACGGATTCTACGATTTCCTAAATGATCTCTATCATCAATTCTGCCTTGACCATTTTTCACATGAATGAGATAGCGGACAGTCTTGATAATATCTTCATGAGTGAGAACCGTAACATAATCAGGCACAGAAATATCAAGCTTATGATTCATTTTCATACGCCCAACTCTTGTCAAATCATAGCGCTCAGGATCAAAGAATAATTGTTGCACAAATTGTTTAGCAGCTTCTTTAGTAACAGGCTCTCCAGGACGCATTACTTTATAAATACGAATGGTCGCCAAATCATTTTCATTATCAATTTTTTCAGTTTGCTTAAGAAGCTTTAATGATTCTGCATCGGCAATAAAGGCATTAATAATAGAAGAATCCACTCCATTGGCTAAATCATTAGCCACCACAAACTCATTAATTCCCATTTCTGCAAGTTTTTTAAGCTTAGAATCATCCATCAAAGTTAAAGTATCAAAAATAACTTCGCCACTTTCTTTGTCAATGATAGGCTCAGCCAAATAACGCTCAATCAAAGTTTCAACTGGATATTCAATCATATTGACTTTTTCTTCTTTTAACGCTTTAGCTTTTTTAGCAGTTAATCGCTTCCCAGCAGCAAGAATCAATTTTCCTTTAGAATCTTTAATATCAAAATCCACGCGTCCAATAAATTCTTCGGGGTCAAAAGCGATAAAATATTTTCCACCCTTAGCTTTAATGCTCAAAGAAGGGTAGAACATTTTTAAAATATCTTGCTTAGAATATCCCAAGGCTCTAAAAAGAATCGTTACAGGAATCTTTCTCCTTTTATTAACACGCACAAAAAGTGTGTCTTTTGCATCATATTCAAAATACAACCAAGAACCTCTATCAGGAATGATTTGTCCTGTATAAACAAGCTTATTAGAAGTTGTTGAAGATTCTTCTTCTTTAAAAATAACACCGGGGCTTCTGTGAAGTTGATTAACTACTACCCTTTCCACACCATTAATAATAAAACTTGTTCTATCTGTCATTAATGGGATCTCGCGAACAAAAATATTTTGCTCTTTAATATCTTTAATACCTAGCTTTTCGCCCGTCTTTTCATCTCTCTCCCAAAGCACCAAGCGTATTTTTATTTTCAAAGGAATTGAATAAGTTAAACCTCTCTCCATAGCCTCTCTTACGGTATATCGTGGCTTCCCATATTCACAACCCGCATACTCTAAACTAATTCTATTTTGAGTATCATGAATAGGAAAAATAGACTTAAAAACTTTTTCAATACCAGATTCATTATTTTCTTTTGATTGCAAAAAAGCTTCATAGCTACTTCTTTGTAGTTGCAACAAATTTGGAACTGCTATATTTTGCGGAATCTTAGTAAAATCAACTCTTAATCTATTTCCGGATTTTAAATTTACTGGCATAATCGTTACCTTTTATTAATGTAGAATTTTGGAAGAAAAATGAAAAATTTAGAGGGGAAAAATCCCCCCTCTCTTGAATTATTTAATTTCGACTTTAGCACCAGCCTCTTCAAATTTTGCTTTCATAGCTTCAGCATCTTCTTTTTTAACACCTTCTTTAACGGTGAATGGAGTTTTCTCAACTGCATCTTTTGCTTCTTTTAAGCCAAGACCTGTTATTTCTCTTACAACTTTGATAACATTGATTTTCTTATCACCGCTATCTGCAAGAATAACATCAAATTCTGTTTTTTCCTCTGCAACAGCACCAGCACCACCAGCAACTGCACCTGCAACAACAGTTGGCGCAGCAGAAACACCAAATTTCTCTTCAAAAGCTTTTACAAGCTCTGAAAGTTCCATAACAGAAAGATTACCAATATACTCTAATACATCCTCTTTTGAAATTGCCATAATTTATCTCCTTAAATTTATTAATTATTCACCTTCTTTTTGTTTGCGTAAGTTATCCAACCCTGTAACAAAGTATCTTGCAGGCGCAGTCCAAACAGACAGCAACATACCAATAAGCTCTTCTTTTGAAGGTAGTTTTGAAACTGCTTCGATATGTTTTGAATCAACCAACTCTCCTTCAAAGTAACCAGATTTGATCACTAATTTTCCGCCCACAGAGTTTGAAAATTTGCAAACTACTTTTGACAAAGAAATCTGATCTTCACTCCAAAGAAAAATATTATTTTCTTTTAGCTCCAAACCTTCAACATTAGAATTCTTTAATGCAATAGAAGCTAGAGTATTTTTAACGACTTGCACTTTTGCATTTTGAGCTCTCATTTCTGCTCTTAGAACTTCTAATTCCTTAACCGTAAGTCCTTTATAATCACAAACGATGATTGCATTTGAAGCTTGAAATTCAGCACTTAAACTTTCAATTAAAGCGTTTTTTTCTACTTTTGTCATTTTAACCTCCTTTCCGACGAAAGACTTATATAGGGTAATTTTTAAGCAAAGCCCCTATAGTCATTAGTCTAAGATAAAAACAAGAATAAATTATTTCATATCAATGAGTTCTTGCACATCAAGTTTAAGTGATGGACTCATTGTTAGCGATAAAGTTGCATTTTTAATATATTTACCCTTAGCTGTTGCTGGTTTTTGCTTATTGATATTTCTAACAAGCGCAATGATATTCTCTTCTAGTTTTTTTGCATCAAAGCTAACCTTTCCAACAGGTGCGTGGATAATACCCTTTTTATCTACACGATAATTGACTTGACCGCTCTTAGCATTGCTCACTGCTTTTGAAACTTCCATGGTTACTGTTCCAGTTTTGGGGTTTGGCATTAATCCCTTTGGACCTAAGATTCGACCAACTTTTCCTACTAAAGCCATCATATCTGGAGTAGCAATCACCATATCAAAATTGATTTCACCACCTTTGATTTGCTCTGCTAAATCCTCATCACCTACAACATCAGCTCCTGCCGCTTTTGCTTCATCAGCTTTTACACCTTTTGCAAAAACTGCTACTCGAACATTTTTTCCTGTTCCATTAGGCAATACAACAGCACCACGAATCATTTGATCGGCATGTCTAGGATCAACTCCCAAACTCAACGCAATCTCAACGGTTTCATCAAATTTAGCAGATGCTAAAGACTTCACTGTTGCAGAAGCGGTTGTAATATCGTATATCTTTTTACAATCTACCTTTTCTAGTAGTTTTTGCATTCTTTTAGTAATTTTTTTTGCCATATTTTATACTCCAACGCGTCTTATTAATCTACAACTTCAATGCCCATACTTCGAGCACTTCCTTCAACAATTTTAATTGCTGCTTCTTCTGAATTTGCATTCAAATCATCCATCTTTGTTTTAACAATCTCTAAAACTTGTGCTTTAGTTAATTTTCCAACTTTATTTTTTAAAGGATTATCAGAACCTTTCTGGATTCCTGCCGCTTTTTTAATTAAATCTGTAACAGGCGGTTTTTTGGTTACAAATGTAAAGCTTTTATCTTGATAAACAGTGATTAACACAGGAATATTAAAATCTCCCATATCTTTCGTTTTTTCATTGAATGCTTTACAAAATTCCATAATATTAACACCGCGCTGTCCTAGAGCTGGACCAACAGGAGGAGATGGATTTGCTTTGCCCGCAGGGATTTGAAGCTTAAGTTCGCCAATGATTTTCTTTGCCATAACTTATCCTTGTCTTTAGTAATTAAACTATTTTTTCCACTTGTGAATAAAGTATTTCAATAGGGGTGCTTCTACCAAAAATAGAAACATTTAATTTGAGTTTTCTATGCTCCATATCATATTCTTCAACTGTTCCAGTGAAGTTTGCAAAAGGACCTTCAATGATTCTAACAACTTCTCCCGCTTCAAAAATAACTTTTGGTTTAGGAGCAGCACGATTTTGAACTTTTTCAATAATATGATTAATATCTGCTTCACTCAATGGAGTTGGCTTTTTAGCCTCACCAATAAAACGACTAACTTTCGGTAAAGATTGAATTTTATGCCATAATGCTGTATCAAGATCAACTTTTACAAAAACATATCCGGGATAAAGACTTCTTTCGCTTATCTTTTTTTTGTTATTTTTTACTTCAATAATATCTTCTGTTGGAACAACAATATCAGTGATTCTCTCTTCTAAGTGATGTTCTCTTACAAGATTTTCAATCCCACGCTTTACTGCTTGCTCACTACCAAAATATGTTTGAATCGCATACCAATACAACGCCATAGACAAATCCTAAAAATTATAAAATGCTTGAAACAAAACTACCAAGAATGAAATCAACTAATGCCAAGAATAAAGCAACTATTGTTACAACGATGACCACAGAAATAAATGCATTTCTCACTTGTTCTTTTGTGGGGAAAATAACTTTTGATAACTCTTCTCTTGATAATTTATAATAACTAATTAGTTTTTTCATTTCTTTGTTTGTCTCTCTTTATTACAAAATGGCAGGCCAGGAGGGACTCGAACCCCCAACACTCGGTTTTGGAGACCGACGCTCTACCATTGGAGCTACTGACCTACAAAAGCTAAAAGCTAAGAGGAGGAATCTTAGCTTTTTAGTTTTACTTCTTTATGAATTGTGTGTTTATTTAATCTTGGGCAGAACTTTTTTAGCTCCAGTTTTTCTGTTTGGGTTTTTGCATTTTTTACAGTGCTGTAATTAATGTCACCACATTCAGAACATTTGAGTCCAATTTTTACGCGATTACCTTTAGCCATTTTTTAAAGCCTATTCGATAATCTTTGTAACAACACCCGCACCTACAGTTCTACCACCTTCACGGATAGCAAATCTTGTTCCCTCTTCAAGTGCGATAGGGTTGATTAATTCAACAGTGATTTTAATGTTATCACCTGGCATTACCATTTCTACACCTTCTGGTAACGTAATAGAACCTGTGATATCTGTTGTTCTTACATAGAATTGTGGTCTATATCCATTAAAGAATGGAGTATGTCTTCCGCCTTCCTCTTTTGAAAGAACATAAATTTCACCTTCAAATTTTTTGTGAGGAGTGATTGAGCCTGGCTTACAGAGAACCATACCTCTTTCTACTTCTTCTTTTTTGGTTCCTCTTAAAAGAACCCCAACATTATCACCAGCCTCACCTTGATCTAGCTCTTTTCTAAACATTTCAACGCCAGTAACAGTTGTTTTTTGAGTTGGTCTAATACCTACGATTTCAATCTCATCACCAACTTTTACAATACCTCTTTCGATTCTTCCTGTTACAACTGTTCCACGACCAGCAATTGAGAAAACATCTTCAATTGGCATAAGGAAAGTTTTATCAGTTTCACGAACAGGAGTTGGAATGTATTCATCTACTGCATCCATAAGCTTCATGATTTTCTCACTCCACTCACCTAAAGTTCCAGATTTTGCTTCATCAAGTGCTTTTAATGCAGAACCAGCGATAATTGGAGTATCATCTCCTGGGAATTCATAGCTTGATAAAAGCTCTCTAATTTCCATTTCAACTAATTCTAATAATTCTGGATCATCAACCATATCTTGTTTATTCATAAATACCACAATGTAAGGAACACCTACTTGGCGAGATAGCAAAATGTGCTCTCTTGTTTGTGGCATAGGACCATCTGCAGCAGAAACAACCAAAATCGCTCCATCCATTTGCGCAGCACCTGTGATCATGTTTTTAACATAGTCAGCGTGTCCAGGACAATCTACGTGTGCGTAGTGTCTTTTTTCTGTTTCATATTCAATGTGTGAAGTCGCAATAGTAATACCACGCTCTTTTTCTTCTGGAGCATTATCGATATTATCATAGTCCTTCATCTCTGCTAGACCTTTAGTAGATAGAACAGCAGAAATCGCAGCACTTAAAGTTGTCTTACCATGGTCAACATGCCCGATAGTTCCAATATTTACATGTGGTTTTGATTTGACATATTTTTCCTTAGCCATAAGCTTCTCCTAAAATTTAAAGTTTAAAATAGCCGTTATTCTACACTATTTTTACCAATTTTAAAATTAAGAATCGTAACATTTTCTACAATTCCATCATAAACTCTGAAAAACTGGAGCCCATAAGCGGGATTGAACCGCCGACCTCTTCCTTACCAAGGAAGTGCTCTGCCACTGAGCTATATGGGCAAAAAAATAACAATACATAAGTGTTGGGCTGATTTAAAAAAACTACAAGTAGAATCAGCTCCCAGTATATGGAGCGGGAAACGGGGCTCGAACCCGCGACCCTCAGCTTGGAAGGCTGATGCTCTAGCCAACTGAGCTACTCCCGCAAATAGCTATTAATGGTGGTGAGACGTGGATTCGAACCACGGAAGGTAGAACCAGCAGATTTACAGTCTGCCCTCGTTGGCCACTTGAGTATCTCACCCCAATTATAAACTGGTCAAACACTGAAATAAAAATAAATGGAGCTGGTAAAGGGACTCGAACCCCCGGCCTGCTGCTTACAAGGCAGCTGCTCTACCAACTGAGCTACACCAGCAAAATTTAAAAATGAAGTGAAATTCTATCCTCTTTTTTTAAAAATGTCAATACTTTATAAAAATTTATTGTAGAATTCTTTTTGGCTTTTTAAATATTCTAGCAATCACTTCTTTATATCCTTAAATATACAATAAGAATGTTTAGGCAATGATTGCTAATTTTTAAATCGCCAAAATTTCATTAATTTAGGAAATTTAAATGCGAAAACGCAAACATTTACAACCTAGGGGATTTAGAAAAAAATATTTTTCTTTGGCTGCAATTTTAGCTTTAAACAGCACCCTTCTTGCACAAAGTCAAAATATCGCTTTAAATGAAAAATCTTCACAATCTCAAGATTCTCAATCTTTAAAGCTTTCTATTATCCATGCAGATGAGTTTGTAGAGAATGCAGACTTCAAAGAAGAATTTAGTGCAGAGGAAATTAAACAATCCAATGCTCAAAATGTCTATGAATTCTTAAATCTTCATTCTCTACTTAAAACCACTCCCAGTTATGGCAATCCTTACACTCAAAACATTGATTTAAGAGGTTTTGGGCAAAACGCACACAAGAATCTTGCAATCATTGTTGATGGAATTAGAATAAATAATATTGATTCAGCGCCTGTTTCACTAAGCTCTATTCCACTTGATTCGATTCAAAAAATTGAAATTATCCGCGGCAAGGGTATGACAAAATATGGCAATGGTGCTGTTAGTGGAGTTTTGAAAATCACCACCACACGCAAAGAAGGTGGAACTATTAATCTAGGCTATTCAAGCTATGACACGCTCAATTCACAAATGACAGCGCGTTATGTGGGAGACACTTTGAATATTGGATTTTATGGTCAATATCAACATTCTCAAGGTGCTAGAAAAATCACGCAAGGATCTGATGAAAAAGATGGAAATTACAACAAAAATAGCGGAATCTCACTTTTTTATTACCCCAATGATTCTTTAATCTTAAAAGCTAGTGCTAATTATTCCAAATATGGTATCAAATATGCCGATCCACTTACCAAAGAGCAGTTTGACAAAGATCCAAGCCAAGCTCCTGCGCCATCGCCTTGGGGGGGAGATTCCTTTAGTCATCAAAAGCGATGGGATTTGTATCATAATTTTGGCTTAACCTATTATGCGCAAAATGGCGTTACTACCGATATTAACTTTGGTGGGAATCGCAATGAAAGCGATTATGTCAATTCTCCCAATGCACTTTATGTCGGAAAAGGTTTATATGGTAATTTTAATACTGCTTACAAAAATGATTCCTATCTTGCAGAAATAGGGGGAGAGATCAAACAAAGCCAACGCATAAATAACAATGTTAAAGCTGAAGTGAGTGAAATGTTGCTTTATCTTAGCGGAGAAAAATATCTAGGGAAATCCACGCTCAATCTTGGAATCAACACACAAAGAGTCATCAACAAACAAACTAATCTTTATAGCAGGGATGAAAATCTTATTGGTGGAGAACTTGGCTATCATTACCAAATCCACCCGCAAATTAGCGTTTTTACTTCCTATTCTCGCACCTTTGTTACTCCAAATGTTGATTGGCTATTCCGCTATGATCGTATCACATCTGCCCTTTTGCCTAACACACTCATTGAACCAGCCACTTTTGATACTTTTCAAATTGGAACAGATATGATTGTGGGGATTCACAAGCTTAGCGGAAGTGTGTTTTATATCCAAGGGCACGATGAAAACTATTTTGGACTAAACAAAATCACAGGCATTTCTAATACTAACCAAACTCTAGGAAAAACAAGAAGAATCGGTGGTGAAGTTAAATTTATCACTTATTTTTTACAAAACCTTTATTCAACCTTGAGTTATGCTTATGTTGATGCTACCATGCAAGGCAATGAAGGATATAAAGGCAATACAATTCCCGGTGTCTCTAAGCACACTTTTGTAACAAGCCTTAATTATCTCCCTATTCCTAATCTTAATCTTGGAATCTCTTATAAATATGGCTCTAGGGCTTATGATTATAATGATTATGATAATGTGCTTACAAAAATGCCAAACTATCAAAGTCTCAATGCCACATTAAGCTACACACTTAAAGATTTTGAAATTTATGCCTTTGCTAATAATCTCACAAATCATAAAAATGCTCTAGTGGTTGAAAAATATTATCCCTATGAGTTTGAAACAACCTTTGGTGGAGGAGTGAAATACAAATTCTAATGCAAAATTTTTCGCTTCACAATTATCTTATTTACAAATTTTTAAACTCCCTTTTTGGGGGAGTTGCTTTGGGAACAATCTTTACCATTTATGCACTTTTACCCCCCAAAATTTTCTCCATTGGCGGAATCATTCTTGCCCTTGGAGCGTGGATTCTAAGCTTTTTTTATACACAGCTACTCCAAACCAAACCCTATAAGATCATTCTTACCTTTATGGAGATTCTGCCCTTTGCTTATTTGCTTTCTTATTTGCTTTTTCCGCAGACTTTCTATGGTGCGCTTTTAGTCTATGGGCTTTATCAAATAGGCTTTATTTTTGGGGATTATCTTGTGCGCAATGAAACCCTAATCTTTCATTCCAAAAGTTTTCTTTCTAAGATTGACAAAACAAGACAAATTGGGTATTTAGGTGGTTTAGTATTGAGTTTTGTTTTTTATTTTGGATTAGAGCAGTTTGGAATCTTGCTTAAAGAATTACAAGTCTATTACATTCATTTTCTTTTGCTTTTATTGCAATGCTTAGTGTTTATTACTCTTATCTTTTCATTCAAAGGAAACCCTTGCAAAATCTAAAAGAATCCTATCGCCAACACTACAAAGCTAATCTCAAAAAAATTCAAGATTCTAAGCAGCTTAGATACTTGGATTATCGTTTAGAAAAACAGCTTGATAAACTTCTAAAAAAACTAATCTGTGCTCACAAAAAAACTTCTAAGGCACCTATTTCTATTTTATTTTATTATCCTTTAAAAAGCGAATTTGATTGTAGAAAGCTACTTAATTCTTACCGCAAATCAAGAAATATACAAATTTTTATCCCTTTTATGTGTGGTATCAGCTTTAAAATTGTAAAATACCGCTTACCATTGCAAAAAAAGGCATTTGGTATTTATGAAGCCAAAAATTCAACATTTTATTTTAAAAAAATTAATATTGCAATCATTCCCACACTTGGAATGGATAAAAATTTCAAACGCATAGGATTTGGCAAGGGTATGTATGATAGATTTTTTGATACTTTAAAACACAAACCTACCAATATTTTTATTTGTCGTGGCATTCATTATACTCATCAAACTATCACAGAAAAACACGATGTGCAGTCAAATTTCTTCATCACGCCCTTTGCTAGTCTCAAACTAGAGGATCAAAAATATGATAACTTGGATTATTGTCAGCTCCGCTTTATCAGCCTTAGTCGCCGGCGGAGGAAGCTACCTTATTTCACGCAGACTTTCTAGCGCTAATGTAGAGATTCTGCTTGCACAATCAAAGGCTAAGGCAAAGGCTATTGAATACGAAGCAGAAAAAACACTTCAAGAATCAAAAATCAAAGCCAAAGAAATAGAGCTAGAATCAAAGCAAAAATACGAAAGAGAAACAGCCAAAATTGTAAAAGAATATGAAAATAATCGCTTAGAATTTGAAAAAGAAAAGCTAAGAGAGAATCAAAAGCTAGAACACAAACAATGCTCACTTGATCGCGAGAGACAACTCATCAATCGCGATAAAAATGTTTTACTCCAAGAGCAAGAATCACTTAAAAAACTCAAAACAAACTATCAAGAAAAGCTTGAAGATCTAACTAACAAACTAGCCACTATTAGCACTATCACAAAGAGCGAAGCCAAAAAAATCCTTTTTAAAAAGATACAAGAAGAATCTCGTCAAGAAATCGCACAGATTCTAAGAAAACAAGAAAAAGAGCTTAGAGAAGAAGCCAAAGCCAAAGCAGCTTATATTCTAGCTCAAGCCACTTCACGCTTTGCAGGGGAATTTGCCGCTGAGAGACTTATCCACACAATCATTCTCCCTAATGATGAGATGAAAGCTCGAATCATCGGAAAAGATGGGCGCAATATTAAAACACTTGAAATGATTTGTGGAGTAGATATTATTATTGATGACACACCTGGTGTGATTGTCGTTAGCTCACACAATCTCTACCGCCGATCTATTGCTGTGCAGACTATCCAAAGATTAATCGAAGATGGCAGAATCCAACCTGCTAGAATCGAAGAGATTTATCAAAAATGCGCTGAAGAGTTTGAACAAAATATTTTTGATGAGGGAGATAAAGTTACTCTTGATTTGGGACTTGGAAACATCCACCCTGAAATCAAAAAACTCATCGGAAAATTACGCTACCGCGCAAGCTATGGGCAAAATGCACTAGCACATAGCCTAGAAGTAGCCAATCTTGCTGGAATCATCGCCGCAGAATTAGGCGGAGATTGCCTGTTAGCAACAAAAGCCGGACTCTTGCATGATATAGGAAAGGCAAGGACACACGAGTTCAAAGGCACTCATGTGGAGCTTGGAGCAGAAATCATACGGCGGTATAATGAGCACCCTGTAGTTTTAAATGCGATTCTCTCTCATCATGGCGATGAAGAAGTTAAAAGCATAGAAGCAGCAGCTGTGTGTGCAGCTGATGCACTCTCTGCTGCACGCCCTGGGGCAAGACGAGAAGTGCTAGAAAACTACCTAAGGCGCGTGAGTGAAATAGAGAAAATTGCACTCTCAAAAATGGGCGTTTTACACGCCTATGCTATTAATGCAGGAAGGGAAGTGCGAGTGATTGTCAAAGCAGAAGAAATTGATGATGATGAATCCTATTTACTTGCTAAAGAAATTGCTCAAGAAATACAATCTAATGTCCAATACCCCGGTGAAATCAAAGTAAGTGTAATACGCGAAACAAGAGCCTGTGCAATAGCGGAATGAATAAGTTTAAAATTCATTCAAAATCTGCGCAATATAAAAAGCTTCTTCTTTATTCATTGCTGGTGAAATAGGTAGAGACAGCACTTCTTTGTGAATCTTCTCTGTAATAGGAAAACTAAGATTATTCCACTCCTTATAAGCATTCTGCTTATGTGGTGGAATAGGATAGTGAATTAATGTTTGAATGCCTTTAATCTTTAAGTATTCCTGCAATTTATCCCTATCTTTTGTGCGTATAACAAACAAATGCCAAACATGCGATTCTTCTTTATATAGTTTTGGTAAAACGATTTTTTCATTTTTAATATTTTCTCTATAAATTTTAGCAATTTCTCTTCTTTGCTGATTGTCTGCATCTAAAAATTGCAATTTTAGATCCAATATAGCAGCTTGAATCTCATCAAGCCTAGAATTTAAGCCTTTATAAATGTTTTCATATTTTATTAAAGACCCATAATTTGCTATTGCCCTAATCTTTATCGCGACTTCTTCATCATTAGTGGTAATACTTCCACCATCGCCTAATGCGCCTAAATTTTTCCCTGGATAAAAAGAAAAACACCCTATATCCCCTAGATTTCCAACTTTTTTACCTTGGTATATTGCTCCATGCGCTTGAGCTGAGTCTTCAATAATTTTTAAGTTATATTTTTTAGCAAGTTCCCAAATTTTCTCCATTTCAACTGCTTGACCATACAAATGAACAACCACAATGGCTTTTGTTTTCTCTGTAATTTTGGCTTCAATCAAATCCACATCAATATTATAAGTCTCTAAATTTGGCTCTACCAAAATAGGCTTCAACCCACAATTACTAATTGCTAAAATTGAGGCAATATAGGTATTAGCTGGCACTATTATCTCCGAATCTTTGGGGAAGTCATAAGCTCGGATAGCTAAGTGCAATGCATCAAGACCATTTGCGCATCCTATGCTAAATTTTGTCTCACAATATTTGGCAAAGTTTTCTTCAAAGGCTTTATTTTTCTCTCCCAAAAGATACCAACCGCTCTCCAAAACTTCCCTAATGGCTAAGTCAATTTCACTCTTAAAACGCTGATTAATTTTATGTAAATCCAAAAATTTAATCATAATATTCCCTTTTGTAAGAGCTTATTGCGAAATTTTTTATAAATTTTTAATCTTATCTTGTTTCTCCAGCTTAAAGGTTTTTGTATTTGCTTTTCTCCAGAGCTTTCATAAGAATCAACCCAATTAACCATTATCATATTCTCCATAGGTGCATTTTTATTTGGAGCAATCAATAATGTTTCAGTATCTGAAGCCAGCATTTTGGCAAATTTACCCATACTCCCTTGTGAGGCAATAATAATCTTACAGCGACTTAAAAGATACAAATCTAAATAACCCTTCTCAACGCTATTAACATTGCATATTTCATACTCTATTGAATTAAGAGATGGGATAACCTTTTTTTTGACCCACTCTAAATCATCACTAAAAAAATAAAACTTGCTCTTAGGCTCTATTTGCAACACCAATTGAATATTTTTTAAAAAATACTCCACGCTTAAAGACTTCCCATAAACTACATGCTCTTTAGATAAATCTCCCCTCCGTATATGCACACCACAAGAATGATTTGATAAAATATTATCTAATAAAATTTTGCACTCACTATCGCTCTCTTGTATTTCTTTGGGGTTAAAATGTTTTGCAAAAAAATCTCTATATTTAAAAGTAAAATGCCTCCCCAAATAGCCACCAACATAGAGCGGAGGCTTTAACTCTATTACCTCTTCATTATCGACAAAATATTTTTTTCTATAAATTTCAATTTCATCTCTACTAGCAATCTCACATTTAATATCCGGAAATGCCTTAGGAATATCAAAAACAATATTATAAGATCTATCATAACCATTTTGCTCATTGCAAATGCCATTGCCAAATTCATCAAACCAACTAAGATCATATTTAACCTTATATCCCCTAGACTTAAACTCCAACCCAAGTGCCACAAAATCAATTTGACTAGCTATCCCTCCATCTACTCTAATAATCACCAAATCCTTACGCATTTTTTACCCCCAACAACACTACAATAATCAATAAAACCATAATTAGCATCATGCTTACTTTAAAATATTTTTTATACTTTTGATACTTCCGCATCACTTTATCATCTTTTACGCTACAAGCCAATCCTAAATAATCCTTAAATACAAAATTATATCTCTCCTTTAGCTTTTTGACATTAATAGCATCATTATAAAATTCTAAAATTTTATGATAACCCCAATCTTGCCTCGCTCTGTATAGAGAATCGAGTGCCATCCTACCCAAAAAGAACTTGATCGTGTCTTCATAAGGCATAATCCCTGTATTTTGAATCTCGTTTTTAAAAATTTTTTTCAAAAGTTCAATATCTTTAACGCGCAAAAAACTATCCATTAAAGATTCTATTTCAAGGTTTTCTCTAGTGAGAGTAACATCTTTTCTCGCACTAATGCTTGTTTGATCACTTGCCATTCTATACAAAATCACCTCATCTCGTAAAAATAAAATCTTTGCTCCATTAAGCAATAAATTAATGTGCATAAAGGTATCTTGATGATTACAAAGCCCAAGTGGCAAGGGATAAATATCTCTAAATGCTTGCCTTTTTATAGACATTCCAACAGACATTAAGCAATTACCCTCAAAAAACATATAATTAAGAATTTCAAGAGGCTCTTTATATCGCATTTCTATCTTTTTTGATTGTAAAATCACATTATTTTCATCTATCACTTTAACGCCAGGATAAACTACATCAATATGTGTCTCTTCAAAAGCTTGATAAATCTTTTCTAAAGCATCTCTCTCTAGCATATCATCACTAGCACAGAAAACTAAAATTTCGCCACTAGAATTTTCAAAAGCAGTATTTAAGGTAGCATTGATTCCTTTATTATAATCATGCCTAATAAGCTTTATTCTTTCATCTTTAAACTTTTTAATTTCTTCTAAATTCCTATCCCAAGAGCAATCATCCACAATAATAAGTTCAAAGTTTTGAAAAGTTTGCTCCAAAACACTCTGCAAGAAGAATCCAATGTATTTCTCGTGATTAAAAGAAGGAGTTAGAATAGAAATTTTCATCCACAAAACCTCTTAAGAATACTCATGCTAAAAAACCAAATTACCATACATACCCTATCAAAAAGCGATAAGTTTTTATAATAAATTATTTTATATATTTTAGAATTCTTAACTATTGGCAATATATTATTAATAGTTTCGTATTTTTTATTTTTCAATAATAAAGCAGTTGTATTACGATTTTTGAAAATAAATTTAATGGATCCAAAATTTCTAACCAACACACTTTTTTTTAAAGAGGGTGCTACTCTCGATATAAATTCATAATCCAATGCATTAAAGATATTTCTTTCCAACTCATCATAGCTATTCCAGCTACTTTTTTCAGTTTGTCTATAAGCATAAATAACTTTATCACAAAAATACATTTTTCCAAATTGCAAAATATAAATGGTAATTAAATTATCATCAAAAATTTTATCTCTTTCAATCGTTTCGAGCTTTTCTTTATTAAAAATATTTCTAAACACAAAAGCACCAGAAGGAATATAGAATCTTTTTATATAATCTTTTATTTGTACTATGCCTTGTTGTGGTTTATTTTTTAAAAATTGCTCTCTATTTGAAAAAACTTTTTTATACGAAAAGCCAATTGCCACAAAATGACTATGTGTCATTAAAATTTCAATAGCCTGTTTGAGAAATTTGGTACAACAATAATAATCATCCCCATCCAAAAACATCACAAAATCACCAGAAGCTCTTTTTAATAAATTCAAGCGATTAGCTGACGATCTTATTATGGGATCATGTTTTATAGAATCATCTCTGGGCATTACATAAATTTTCATCCTATTGCCAAAAAAAGGCTTGAATGCTTCAATTGTCTTCAATGTTCCATCACTAGAACCATCATCTCCAATCAAAACTTCAAAATCTATTGGAATCTCTAATGACAATATAGACTTAATGCTATCTTTTACATATTGCTCTTGATTATAATATGTTATACAAAAACTTATTTTCATTATTATTCTTCCTAATTAATAAGGAAAGCTTTCGATAAGCTCTCTCTGTTTTTGTTGAACCATTTCATAAGAAATATTATATTCACTTTTTAATTCCCTCAAACACATTGGATAATTCTCAGAAACTTCAATACAAGTATATCGATTTATATTATAAGCCGAATAATAATCCAAAAATTTATAATTACCCCCCAATAAGCGATTCGAAGCTATCAATCTGCAGTTAGGTATCCCAAAAGCATCAGCAACTATTAGTCCATGTAATGCCGATGAAAAAATGTTTTCGCACTCCGCAATTTTCCTAATAGTTTCTAAAGGATTTGTATTATCTACCCTAATAAGGAGCGTATCATCCCTATTTTTAAAACATTCCCAAATTTTCATATCAAGCTCAGAATGATGGGGAATAACCCCGTATTTATATTTTTTTGCAATATTCTCTTTAATTAACAGAGAAGACAACAAACCTGGGTCAGCCAGTATATTATTATTATTAGGCTCAATATTTGCTATTTTTTTCAGTCTATGTAAGGATAAATTTCCTCTAACAGCATACACCTCAATTCTCCTAAAATAAATCTCAGGCAAGAAAAATTTTCTACGAATAAACTGATTCTTATCAGCTATAAAACCGCTTCCCCAAATTTTTATAGGTTGCTTTTTATATAAATCATAATAATCTCGCGTTTTAAATATTTTTCCATATAAAAAATCATCCAAAACACTACCTATAAAAACAGCTTCACATTCTTCTGGAGAAGTCTCCACGGGATTTACCCCAAACAAACTATGACATATATTAATATTTAATAAATCACCAAAATTAGGCTCTCCCAACCAATAAAATACTTTAACATTTTTCATCATGCTTTAATCTGCCTCCAAATATATAACTTCAATAAATCCCTAATCAAATGCTACCTTTGACTTCTGGGCGACTAGAGCAAAAAATTGATGCGCCACACTTCTGCCCCCAAATCCTTCTTTTTGTGAAATCAAACCTTGATTTAAAACTTGACCACCATTTTCGGTAGAAATTCCAAAATCAAAATATTTCTTACTCTTTGTAAATTCATCCATTAAAGTTTTAATTAGCAAATCTAAAGCTCCTATCTCTCTAGCCTCTTCATTAGCGGCTAAATATTGGGTATGCACCAAATCATCATAGATAAACAATAAAGCAGCTGCGATAATTTCTTCACTAATTTTTGCAACAAAAAGTTTAATATTTTGTGGAAATCGTGAGCATAAAAGCTTTAACTCTTCTGCACTATGCACTGCATTTACTCCATGCTGTTTTTGCAATACAGAATTCAAAAGCATCACAAAAGCTTCAAAATCTTCACTTGAAAAAATCTCAACCCCTTCTCTTTTGGCTCTTGAAATTTGCGCTTTTCTACCCTTTGGCATTTTGCAAATATTCTGCAAATCAATCGTGGTAGAACAATCAACCCTAAAAAGTTCTGCATTATTTCTAAAAAGACCATAGAGATCTTCTTGTGCTGGAATTTTATGATAAATATAAGGAGTGCTTTTGTAAATTAATTTTTCAAAACAATTTTCTTGCATATACTCTTTCAAAACTTCAAAACACTCAAGCATTTTACCTTGCTTCATATTCTCATCCACTATAAACCCACCAAAAGTTAGCCCTTGGTGAGAGTATAAAGCATTTTGCGACACATTGCAAGGAAGCAATGCTATGGGCTTTTCATTTTCATAGAATATCAAAGAATTATCTTTAAATCTATCACTATGATAATCCATATAACTTCTATCAAACATAAAAAGTCCATTTTTAGCATTTTTATTAAAGTTATTCCACAATTGAACTTTTTCTTGTTGAAATTTTTCTATTCTTAACATTTTTTTATATTTACAAAAATTTCTGCACCAAACTCAGGTATATATTTAATCATTTTTTCAAGTCCTTCTAATAATTGGTCATTGAGAATATTTTCTTGCAAACATAGAGACATTTTAAAATGATTAAAAGGCTTAACAAAATAACTACCTTTTTCTAACAATTGTACATTAAGAGTATCATCCAAACACGAAACCAATTCTTCTAAACTTCTAAGAGAAAATGTGTTATGTTGTTGCAACTTTTTTGCTCTATCGCTAAGCTTTCCAATCTTTTCAATCAATCCACTTTCATATGCCCATAATAAATGAAATGATTCTGAATTTGGAACATTAATGTGAATAATAGTATCTTGTTTGACTGCATTCAAAATATTTCTTAAAAAAACTTTCGGTTCTTTAACTTCGTGCAATAAAGAGCTCAATATAATAAAATCAATTTGATTGTTCTCAAAAATCTCTACCCTATTTTCCATAAAATCGTTTAAAAAAACAATATTTTTACCTTGCAATTCCTCTTTTGCTTTATGAATAAAAGTTGCAGATGGTTCAACAATAAAAGCTTTTTTAAAATTATTATAATAACTAAAAATAGAATTCATGCCGCAACCAATCTCCAAAACATTATCCGGTTGATATTTCTGCAAAATTTCTAATATCTTATTTCGCCTAAAAACTACCATATATCTTTCAAAATCACACTCATCAGATAAATAATCTTTAGTATATTTTTCTATATCCCTAGTATTCATTTACCACCCTCAAAAATTCATTATAATCTCTAATATATTCACTCTCATTGTAAAAATCACTTGCCAAAACCAAAAGCTTAGCCCCATAAGAAAAATTTCTCATCTCACGCCACATATTCTTACCTATAAAAAGCCCTATATCTGGGCGATTCAAAATTATGCTTTTGTTATTTTTCCCATCATTTAAGACAATCTCGCAACTTCCATCCATCATAATTAAAACTTGTTCTAGCTCTTTATGAGCATGGGCTCCTCTTGGAAAATCAGGATTAGTATCATAAATATAATAAATCCTTTGTATCTCAAAGGGAATTTCTTTTAAATTTTCTAATGCTATCAAACTTCCTCTATTATCATTTTTTGCATCAAAATTTAATATTTTATAATCCATAAACTAAACCTTCATACTCCCTAAGATACCAATCGATAGTCTTCAAAATCCCACTTTCAAAACTTTCTTGAGGTTGCCAATTGAGCGCTTTGCAAATCTTACTTGAATCAATAGCATATCGCCTATCATGCCCCACTCTATCTTGCACAAAACCTATCTGTTCTTTATAACTCTTATTTTGTGGTTTCTTTTTGTCGAGAATATCACAGATCAAAGTCGCAATTTCTAAATTATTCTTTTCATTATTTCCCCCTATATTAAAACTCTCTCCAAAAAATCTAGAATGAAAAACAAGATCAATAGCCCTACAATGATCTTCCACATAAAGCCAATCTCTAATATTCTTGCCATCTCCATAAATTGGAATCTCGCTCCCCCTCAAAGCATTTCTAATAATTGTAGGAATAAGCTTCTCATCGTGTTGTTTAGGACCATAATTATTAGAACAATTAGTAATGAAAGTATTAAGCCCATAAGTGTGATGATAGCTACGCACCAACATATCACTAGAAGCCTTAGAAGCACTATAAGGAGAATTGGGCGCATAAGGAGTGGTTTCGCTAAAATATCCGCTCTCTCCCAAACTTCCAAAAACCTCATCGGTGCTAATATGATGAAATACGCAATCTTCTTTGCCTGTTTTTGGTTTATTAGGAGAATCAAACCAATTTAAATATGAATGATGCAAAAGGTTAAAAGTCCCATTAACATTTGTTTGAATAAATGCTTGAGGATTAAGAATAGAATTATCCACATGCGATTCAGCTGCAAAATGAATCACATCTGTAATTTCATATTCACTAAAAATTCTTGCCACAAGCTCACTATCGCAAATATCGCCTTGGATAAAGGTATAATTCTCATTACACCCAATTTCCTTTAGATTCTCTAGTTTTCCAGCGTAAGTCAATAAATCTAAATTAATGATTTTATAATAAGGATATTTACCAAGAAAATAAATAATAAAATTGCTTCCTATAAATCCAGCACCACCTGTTATTAAAATATTTCGCCTCAAATATCCTGCTCCAAAATCTTATTCAAATAATCCCCATAGCCACTTTTTTTCAAAAGACTTGCCCTCTCTACAAGTAGCTCCTCTCCAATCCAGCCATTATGATAAGCAATCTCCTCCAAACAAGCCACCTTATAACCCTGCCTAAGCTCAATAGTCTGCACAAAACTAGAAGCTTCAATAAGATTATCATGCGTTCCAGTATCAAGCCAAGCAAATCCTCTACCCAAACTTTGTGCATACAATTTACCTTGCTTCAAATAGACATTATTAACATCCGTAATTTCTAATTCCCCACGCAATGAAGGCTTTAGGCTTTTTGCAATACTAATAGCTTCATTATCATAAAAATAAAGTCCTGTAACTGCAAAATTACTTTTAGGATTCTGTGGCTTTTCTTCTATACCCAACACTTTGCCTTTAGAATCAAACTCTACAACTCCAAAACTCTTAGGATTTTTAACGCGATAAGGGAAAATAGTTGCCATTCCTTCCTTTGTTCTTTGTTTTGCTTCTAAAAGCATAGGAGAAAACCCCTGCCCATAAAACACATTATCACCCAAAATCAAAGCTATTTCATCTTTTTGAATAAAATCTTCTGCCAAAATTAACCCTTGTGCTAAACCATCTGGGGATTTTTGCACACAATAGCTAATCTTCATCCCAAGCCAACTTCCATCCCCAAATATTTCTTCAAAACGCGGAGTGTCTTTGGGAGTAGAAATAATCAAAACTTCCCGAATCTGTGCCAACATCAAAACAGACAACGGATAATAAATCATTGGCTTATCATAAATAGGAAGAAGTTGCTTTGAAACTCCTAAAGTTGCTGGATACAGCCTAGTCCCACTCCCTCCTGCTAAAACAATACCTTTCATAACACCCACCATTATTCAAAACATTTAATAGATGCAAATTTCATTTAACTTTAATTTGTAATTCTACTATAACATATTTTACACCTAATTATACGCTATAATTCCTTATTTAAAGGTTGAATATGTTTCATATTTTCTTTAGTGCTGATAAAAACTACATTCCCTACACTGCTGTTTTAATTACAAGCATTATTAAAAACACCAATCCACAAAAAAGCTTCAAAGATTTTTGCACCACCCCAAGCGATTCTTTGCCAAGCTTAGATTATCCAAGATTACAATACGACAACTTAGATGAACTAGACAAAAGCGAAGGTTATGTCTTTCATATTTTAAGCGATTCAATCCCCAAAGATTTGCAAACCAAACTTCAAAGTTTCATTCAAGAGCTTAGCACCTTTTACCCCTGCACTCTTCAAATTCACATTATTAATGACACAGATTTTGCTCACTTCCCTATTTCAGGTGCTGCCCATAGTAGCTACCTACCCTATTACCGCCTAAAATGGCAAGATTATATCAAGCCCACTCCGCAAAAATGCCTTTATTTAGATTCAGATATGCTTGTTTTGTGCGATTTAAGGGAATTATTTGCCCTAGATTTGAAAGATAATATCGCTGGAATCATCGGCGATTGTGGCTCTAAGAATCGAAAAATCAAATACCAAGAAAATAACCATAAAAAAACTTTTTATTTTGATGAAAATTACTTTAATTCTGGATTTTTACTGATAAACTCCAAGCAATATATTAAAGAGCAAATTTGGGAGAAATGTGAGAATCTAGCCCCAAAATGCACCTATATTAAAGCCGCCGATCAAGATTTACTTAACTTCACAATCCCTATAAACAAACGCCTACAACTCCCTTTTGCCTATAATTTTCAATGCATTACCTTGCTTTATGTCCTTTGCAAAGATGAATGTAAGAATCGCCTAAACTACACAAGAGAAGACTTTAATAAAAGTTTTAAAAACCCAAAAATATTGCATTATGGAGAGAAGCCTTGGCGTTTTCTCCAAAGCTATCAAGATTATAAAGGAAACAATATTAATGATATTTGGTGGAAATATGCTAAACAAACCCCCATTTTTGGAGAAAATCTACTCAAACAAAAATCACAAATAAATGATTATAAACTCTTTGCTATTTTAGGCTATTATGCGCTACTATACACCACCAACTTTTTAGGCTACTTTAATCTCTCCAAACTCCTAAAAAGCGATAATGATTCTAAACTTTTACAAGAAGTCTCCAAGATACCTGATTCGCAATTTGGGCTTTGCTGTGTGCTTGGGGAAGTGATTTTATATGCTAGAAAACACAATAAAAATCTCCTAAACATTATCCCAAAAATCTACAAAATCAAAAAACACTACAAAAAATACGCCACCCACAAACAATCAATAAAATCCTAACTTAAGGATTTTTGTTTTTTGGCTTTTATTTTTTAAGCGATTCTATTTTTTATTTTTTAAAGCTTTAAATAATTCTTCCCATTGTTCTAAAACTTTGCGTTTAGAGAATTTTTCCTCCACGATTTCTTTAGCCTTAGCTCCCATTTTACGCCTTAGCTCTTCATTCTCCATAAGCTTCTGCATAGCCCCTGCATAGCCTTGTAAATCTCCATCTTGCACCAAAAATCCACTCACCCCATTTTCAATAATATCACTTGGTCCTGTATTAATATCAAAAGCAATGCAAGGCAGCCCACAACTACTTGCCTCCACAAGCACCATAGGGAGACCTTCTGCATAGCTTGTCATAGCATAAAAACTTGCTTGTAAATATTCTTGTAAAATCTCATTGCTAAAGGGCTTAAGAATCACAGAATTTTGCAAGTTTTTTTGAATAATTTTATGCTCTAGCTTTTCTTTAAAAGGCTCTTCTTTTGGCGATTCAACTCCTGCTATGATACACAACTCCCATTCTTTGTTTTTAGAGTTTTGTTGCACAATCTCCCAAATATCTACAAGTCGCAAAAATCCTTTTTCATCATTTGGGGTAATCCTACCAACACACAACACTCTTTTTTGATTTAAATCTGAAGTTTGGTCTAAAAAGACTTTAATAAAATTTGGAATCACCACGACATTTTGGTGGTATTTTTTCCAAATCTCAATTTGTCTGCCACTCAAAACCACCAAAGAATCAAAAGAATTAAATCGCTTTAAAAAACGCTTAAATGCAGAATGCACAAATTTAATATAGCAAGTTTTAGGGTTTTTAAAAAAAGGAAAATGGGGAGAGTTATTAAAAATAATCACATCAGCATCAGGATACATTTTGTTTAAAAGATAGCTTTCATAAATCTTATAATAAAGCTTATATAATGGCTTTTTCCGCATAGAATCTTGTGATTTTTTATGCATAAAGCTAACTTTAATCTGTGGTGAAATCGCATAGGGCAATACTTCATTAGAACGATAAAAACTCAAAATTTCAACCCTATGCCCATTTTCATAAAGTGCCTCAGCGAAATTCACCACCACGCGTTCTGCACCACCTCGAATACTAAGATCCCCAATTGTCAAAACAATCTTCATTTTTGCTATCTCACTTTCAATTTATCCCAACCCATTACCACAGAATCTTTTTTTCTTTGATAGTTTGCAAATAAATTTTATGGTTAGATTCTAGCATATCACGCGTATTTTCTGGGTGATAAATATGATAAGCCACTGCAACAAACTTTAATCGCCCAAACACTCCACCATTAAATAAAAATCGTGCGACAAACTCACTATCCTCGCGCCCCCAACCCACAAAGTTTTCATTAAACCCCTTAATGGCTTCGCAATCGGACTTATAAAAGCTCATATTGCATCCGCGAATACCTTTGATAAAATCTTTTTTGTCAAAAAATTTCAAATTTAGGCGCGAAAATCTAAAAATAATTCGCGCTAGAATCTTGCATCGCTTTGCTTTGAATCCCCCTAGATTAAAAGTGTTTTTATAAGCCTTTATCTGATTATTTTGTTTTGCTTCTAACATTGCTTGAGAAGCAGGAGAATCCAAAATCACGCGTGAGCCTTGCAAAAATAACTTTGGTGCGGCAAAAGCTAAATGATCTGCAACAAATAATGGATGGAGAATCATATCACCATCAATGATAATGATATATTCTCCTTTTGCTACTTTTATAGCCTTGTTACGAATTGTGCTTAGCATAAAACCCTTATCTTCTTGCCAAATATGCCTAAGCGGACAAGGAAAGGCGTGCGCATAAGTTTCTATTAGCTCTCTTGTGTCTTCCTTGCTACCATCATCAGCAATCAACACTTCTGTGGGCAACACAGCCAAATCCCTTACAGAATCTAAAACTAATGCTAACCTTTCTTTTTGATTATAAGTTGTGATAATAAGTGAAACACTTTTGGGTTTTTGAATAGTATTTTCATAAAGTTTCATGTATTTAAAAAAAGCGCCAAGTCCATTGCATACCGAAATCACAAAACCCTTATAACCATACAAAAAACCTTTTTTTAAAACATAATTTCTAAAGAATGTCCAACTTCCATGAATGATTGCTTTTAATGGGCTTGAAGCTTTGTTAGCATTTTGCTGTGCCCAGAGAGTCGAATAACGCTGCATTTTCTCAAGCAAATGAGAAATACCATTAAAAGCATAATGCTTAAGCCCAGAATCTAGCTTGATAAGTCGCGCGTCTTTTGGCACAATAATACTCTCATGCACAATATTATCATTAAAACGCGTGTAATTCTTGCAAAATACACGCGTTACAAAATCAGGATACCACCCACAAGCCTTAATCCACTCACCATTATAGAGATTTTTGCGTGGCATTGCAATAAGAGTGCAAGAAAGCGGAAAATCCTCTGAAGTGCCAAAAAGTTTTGCAAGTAGCTCAAAGGTGTCAGATTCTAAAACCTCATCTGAATCAATGCTAAAAACCCAATCATTACTCGCATAATTCACAGCAAGATTTTTCAACGCACCAAACCCAATAAACTCACTTGTATAAATCTTAAGATTCTTATGCAATGTATTAAAATCTTGTGCGATTTTTTGTGTGTTATCACTACTACCATTATCAAGCAAAATAATTTCATCAAAATTTTGCAAAGAATCTAGGCATTCTTGCAGTGTCGCTTCTGCATTTTTGACAATCAAAACCGCACTAATTTTTATTTTTTCATCTCTTTTAATCATCTCTGCTTATTGCCTCTAACACTGCTAAAGGATATAGACAATGCTCCAATTGATGAATCGCCACTTCATACGCTTCTAAGCTCTCAAGCTTAGCTATCACCCCTTGTGCGATTATCTCTCCGCTATCTAGCTCTTCACTCACCCAATGCACACTAACCCCACCTAACTTCATCTCTGAATCAAAACTTTCTTTGATTCCATTAGCCCCTTTAAAAAGTGGCAAAAGCGATGGATGAATATTAATCGCCCTTATAGCAGAAGTAAAAACTGGAGTTAAAATGCGCATAAATCCCGCTAAAACACACAAATCTAACTCATATTCTCTTAAAATTCCAACAAGCTCTTTATCAAAATCTTCACGCTTGGCAAAATTCTTGCTCTCTAGCACTTGTGTTTTGATGCCCAATCTCTTGGCACGCTCTAGCCCATAAGCCTCTGCCTTATTGCTTAGAGCTAATACAATTTCAACCCTAAATGCATCTTGATCTTCTTTTGTTGCTTCTATAAACTCATACTCTAATCCCCCAATCAAAAACCCTTGCGAATCTTTAGGGGTAAATTTTCCTCGCTTTTTGAAATATTTTCCATGTAAATTACGGATTAAAGCTTCCAAATTGCTTCCATTTCCACTAAAGAGAATCGCAATTCTTTTGATTCTTGATTCTAAGACCGCACCATTTTTTGTAACTTTTGAATCTAGCATCACTTTTTTCCAAAAAATTCTGGGTTATTTTTTTTAAGCTTTTCAATGTTTTCTAAAATTTCCTTCACTCCATATTCCAAGCTCTCCTCATCAAGTCCATCAATATAAGCATCTAGTGCTTCTTGCATTTTGGCTTCAACCACACCTGAAAGCTTAAGTGCCACACAAAGCATATCGCTAAGCTGAATAGAAAGCTCCTCAATCTCTTCTTCTAATTCTTTAATTCTCTCTTTACTCATTATCTTCTCCCTTTAACTTGGCTATTTTTGATAGCTTTTAGTGCTTTTATTTCTCTAATATTTTTGAATCTTTTATGATATTAATTAGTGGCGTTAAATCATAATCTTGGATTTTTTGCTCAAAAATATCAAAATAAGATTCTATATTATCAGGCGTTAAAATATGCTTTTTGTTTTGTATCGAATCAAGTTGCAAAGAATTCATATCAATATTGTAATGAATAGTGTCTCCTGCGTAATTTCTTATATCATCTGCGTAATCTAAAGTATCAAATCCATAAATTGTAACATTTTTTAAATCTTTTGTTTGCTCAAGCAACCAATAAATAATTTTTTTTTGCCCTATAAACGCTTTAGGGTTAATTTTAAAATGAAGTCTTGAATAAGGGGGTAAAATCAGATGAAATTGGGTATTAGGATATTTTTTTATAAAAGAAAGGAGAAAAGTTTCTAATAGCTCTTGCTCCTTACTTACATCAATACGATCAAGATCAAATTCTACAGGCTTACTTTGCGGAAGGCTTTTTAATGACTCTTGCTTAAAAATATCTGGATTGTATTTGATCCAATTCTCAAAACCACCCAATCTTTTTTGGTGCTTCTCTTCCCTAATCCATTGTAAAAGCGTTTCTAGGTTTTCTTTTCCAATACATTTTTCTTTTTTGCTAAAAGTTAAAGTGCAGATGATAAATCTATCATTCAAATAAGCCTCAAAGTCATTTAATAAGGATTCATCATAAAGAAGTTGAAAATTTGGCTTAGTTGAAACTTCATCACTAAAAGCGTCTAAAGAATAAATAAGAGTCTTAGGGTTTTGATACCTAAATAAATAATTCAAAATAATTCCTCTCTCTTTGGTAGTGCTAGCAGCAGGAGAAATATTAACCCAATTACCTCCTAATTTCCTATTAGCTTCTTTTGCAGAGGTGTTTTGGAGCATTGAAGTTCCCAAAATATAAGAATCAAAATTATAATGCCTAATAATAGCCCTAGCTCCTAATCGCATCTCACCAAAAAATCTTTCCTCCTTTAAAAAACTCTTATGAAAGATTTGCATAGGATCATAAAAATAAATTAACCCCAAAGATAAAAAAGACAATAAAATAAAAAATGCAAACGAATAAACAATAAATCTAAAATAACTCATAAAATCCCTAAAAATTAAAATAGATAAACTCTACATAAGGAGTTATACTAAGTGTAACAATAGAAATATAAAATAAAATTCCCGCAAAAAGAACATTCTTCCATGAGGGCTTAAAATCCTCTAAAAGCTCAATGCTATTTTTTGTACATAAAATCACAATAAACCCAATGATTAAATAAAATAATGTTTCATTTCTTCCCTCAAGATGTGCTAGAAGTTTGGGGATATGTCTTGCTTTTTCTGGTAATTCTACCCATACAATTCCAAACATTCCTTGCAATAAATTCAAAGCACCTTGTAAATTCTCTGATCTAAAGAATATCCAAGTGAGATTAAGAAAATTAAAAGTAAGAAACCAACAGAGAATCTTATAAAAACGACTTTGTAAAAATGCACTTTTTTGCCAATTAAAAGACTCCAGCAAATACCCATAAGCTCTATGCAAACACATTGCAATCCCATGCAATGCACCCCAAATCACAAACCCAAAACCAGCCCCATGCCAAATTCCACTTAAAAAAGCAACAATAAAAAGATTTCTAAGTGTAAGAATCTTTGAGCCCTTATTCCCTCCTAGCGGAATATAAATATAATCCTTTAAAAATTTACCTAAAGTGATATGCCATTTTCTCCAAAACTCCGTAATATTGAGTGCCTTATAAGGGGAATTAAAATTGATTGGCAAAAGAATTCCAAAGAACAATCCTAAACCTATCGCCATATCACAATATCCGCTAAAGTCAAAATAAAGCTGAAAGGTATAAGCAAGTGAAGTTACCCAAGATTCTGCTATATTTAAAGATCCGCCATTTTCCACTATGCTAAATCCATTATTCGCCCATTTTGCAAAGCTATCTGCAATAAAAACTTTTTTAAACAAACCTATAGAAAAGATAAATACACCTTTTGCAATCTTATCCCATTGTATCCAAGTGTTGTAAAAAAGCGTTTGGAATTGTGGCATCATTTCTTTGTGATGCACGATAGGACCTGCTATAAGCTGCGGAAAAAAACTAACAAATAAACAATAATCTAAAAAATCAATCTTAGAATCACCCAAAAAAGTATTTTCTTCTAAATCTTTAACATCAATTTTTTTGTAACAATCCACCAAAAAAGCAATCTGTTGAAAAGTAAAAAATGAAATGGCGAGTGGCAAAAGAATATGAGGCAAAGGAATGCTAAAATCCAATTGAAAAAATTTAGAGAATAAATTAAAGTTTTCTAAGAAAAAGTCTGTATATTTAAAAAATCCGAGCAATACAAGATTAAAAAAGATTCCAAGATAAAGATAAAATTTAGCTTGATTATTCTTTTTAGAGAGGCTCTTTAGGATTAACAAAGCAATTCCATAGTTTGCAAAAATCGAAAACAAAAGGATTCCAAGATATTTTATCTCCCAAAAAGCATAAAAAAACAAGCTGCCAAGCGCCAAAAAAAGTTTTGCCAAAAAATTCTGTTTAAAATATTTTAAACCATAGAATCCTGCAAACATTACAGGCAAAAAAGCAAAAATAAAGATATAAGAACTAAATACCATCAAATATTCCTAGCATTTTTAACAATCTTTAAAGATTTGTTCAACAAAATCTTTAATATCCTCATAAATAAAACTCTCTTTAAAATCCTCAATTTTTCCACCACTTGCATTGGGATGTCCGCCTCCATTGAAATATTTCTTTGCTATTGCACTCACATCGCAATTACCATTTGCTCTCAAGCTCACATTTCCTCTTGCACTCACATCAAGAAAAAAATCAAAATCTGCGTGTGTTTTTAAAAATAAATTTGCCAAAACTGAAATATTGCCAATCCCATAGCTCAAAAAACCTCGGTATTTTTCACAATACAAACTACATCTATCTGTCTTTTGCCCTAAAAGCTCATTTTGAAAACGCGAGACAAGATTATCTAGCGTATCACTAAGCAAACTCCCCTTTAAGTAGCGTTTTTTCATTTCCAAAATTGCATTATCAAGCAAAATATGTCCCTTCTCATCTCCCAAAAAACAACTTGATTCTCGCAAAAGAGCAAGTTTATATGCCCTATCCTCATCATCAAACATAAAGCGATTAACTTCCTTGCATTCTACGATTAATCGCATCGCAACCTTGCCAAACTCAAAGGCAAAACCCTCTTCATTCCACAAATCAATGCTATTAATCATCTCCACCATAGGTTCTAGCCATACCCTCACACTCTCATCAAGCCCAAATCTCTCTAATAGCGTGTCATAGACTATCTTTGTGGCACATCGCTTCGTATCTAGCACATACCACTCAAATTTATTTGCACATTCTTGTCCGCTTTTGTGATGATCGAGCAATTCATAACTCACTTGATAACCATTTAAATTAAGCTCCAAAATCTCTTTTTTTAGTTCTTCGCATTCTTTTAAAGTCAAATTTAAATCGCTAATTAAAATATGTGATTCGACTTTATTTTTTCTAATATCCCTAAAAATCTGCTCCAATCTAGCCAAAACTTCCTTACCATAATTAGCATTATAAAAAAAGATTTGACTAGCCTTGCTTTTATAAAATTCATTGCTCACAAGCTGGCAACCATAGCCATCTAAATCAATGTGTGAGAGGTGAAAAAAGTGCATTTTTTTCCTTTAAACTGAGAAATCAATACTTCCCAAAATTTCAAATTTACTTTGATAATCAATCTCTGCCGTGCTTAAAACCACGATATTACGCCCAAAACCATATTGCTCCAAAAAGATTGCCAAAGGCTTTCTAAGCACCATAGGCACACCACCAATGATAGTTGGCACCGCCCCCATAGAAACCCCTTTTTGATAAGCCACATTAATAGCATCTAAAAGACTTTGCGATTCAGTAGGACTTAAGCGCAATCTTTGACCGATTTTTTGTTGATCGGGCAATTTTTCCAACAAAAACTGCTCCATAGTAGGTGAAAGCACAAAATAGCGTAAGATTCCGTCATCACTTTGAAAATTATGTGTAATTAAGCGTTTTAGACACGCCCTTACATATTCACTCAAAGTCGGCAAATCCGACTTGTATGCTGGATAACCATCAGCAATGGCTTCAGCAATACTTAGCATATCTTTAATAGGAATTTGCTCGTGTAATAATTCTTTTAAAATATGCTGGATACTTCCAATGCCCACGCCTTTAATCTCTTCTGCCAAAATTGGATAATCTTGCCCAAGTTTGCCAATAAGATTAGCAACTTCTTGACGCGTGAGCAATTCTTCGGCGTATTGTTTGATTAACTCTTGAATATGTGTTGAAATCACCGTAGCACCATCAATGATTGTATATCCTTCAATAATTGCATCTTCTTTTTTGTCTTCATTAATCCAATAAGCATCTAATCCAAAAACTGGCTCTTTGGTGGGAATACCATCAGGCAATTCCCCCACAAATCCGCTTGAAGCAATTGCCAAATATTTATCAACCATAATCTTGCCCCTACCAATTTCAATCTCTTTGAGCAAAATTTGATATTCATCAGGAGCAAGATTCAAATCATCTCTTAAATGAACCATAGGCACTAAGATTCCATAGTCTGTTGCCATAGTCTTACGAATCGCCCGAATCTTATTGACTAATTCTCCGCCCTGTGCAGGATCGGCAAATTTAATAAGTTGATAACCAAGCCCTACACGCAAGATTTTTACCTTTAATGCCTTGTCAATTTCAGCTTCTTCTCTTTTTTTGCGTTCTTCTTCACTTTCTTGAGGTTGTGGTTTTGGTGCTGTTTGCTGTGCATTTTGAGTAGTTTGCCCTCCTTTTTTTGCTTGTCTTTGCGGAAGTGTAGTTTGCTCATTTGGACTATCTTTTCTGCGCACTTTTTGGAAAAGCGATTCAACATATTTCCATACTTCTCCATCTTTTTGTTTATTTAAAAGTAGTGCTAAAGACAAAAATATCAATCCAACAAACCCCAAAGAAAGCGTAGGCAATCCAGGGACAAGGGCAAACATTAGCAAAATACAACCCACAATCATTAGAGTTTTTGATTCATTAATGAGCTGATCAATGATTCCAGAAGCAAAATTTTCTCCCTCTTTACTAAAACGCGTTACGATAATACCTGTTGCTGTAGAGACAATTAAAGCAGGAAGTTGAGAAACTAATCCATCTCCAATCGTTAAAATAGTAAAAGTAGAAGCCGCATCTGCCACACCCATATCGCGTTGAAATACTCCAATTAAAAAACCGCCAATAATATTAATAAGCGTGATGATGATTCCTGCAATAGCATCACCCTTTACAAATTTATTAGCACCATCCATAGAACCATAAAAATCCGCTTCTGCTGCTAATTCATCACGCCTTGCTTTAGCTTCCTCTTGTCCAATTAATCCTGTATTTAAGTCTGCATCAATTGCCATTTGCTTCCCGGGCATTGCATCAAGCGTAAAACGAGCCTTCACTTCTGAAACTCTTGTAGAACCATTGGTAACAACCATAAAGTTAATAATTATCAAAATGATAAACAAGATAATTCCAATAACATAATTTCCGCCCACAACAAACTGCCCAAAAGCCGTGATAATATCGCTCACTGCCTCTGGTCCTAAATGTCCATTACTCAAAATCATTCTTGTAGTAGCAATATTTAGCGAAAGTCTAAAAAGCGTAACAATCAAAAGCAAAGTGGGAAAAGCCGAAAAATCCGTTGGTTTTTTAACATAAAGGGCTATAAGAATAATCAAGACTGAAAGTGCAATGGAGATTACCAAGAAAAGGTCAAGCAATGCACCAGGGAGTGGCACGATGATAATCGCCAAAATCGCTACAATAAAAAAAACAACCGTTAAGTCTTTAGAACCCGTTAATTGCGATAAAAAAGGCGAGATTCTGCTAAAAAAAGATGCTTTTTGTCCTGTTTGTGCCAAACCCACTCCAAACCTATAAAAATAATAAGTCTGTAATTTTAATCGTTTTTGCCCATTAAAATCAATATAAATTTAAAATTTTTTATCTTTTTTCAAAAAAATTATGCTACAATCATAGCTTTTAAAATTACCAATCAGGAGGTCTTATTATGGCTCAAGATTCGGCGAAAAAAAGAGAAATTACTTCTGCTTTTGCTAGAAATCCTAAAGACACAGGCTCAGTTGAAGTGCAAGTGGCACTTTTAAGCGATAGAATTAAAACCTTAACAGAACATTTAAAGGTGAATAAAAAAGATCACTCTAGTCGTTTAGGTTTAAGAAAAATTGTTTCTCACAGAAAAAGATTGCTTAGCTACCTTAAAGGAAAAGATTTCAAGCGCTATGCGACTCTTATTGAAAAGCTAGGATTAAAAGATAGAGGTTAATTCCTCTCTTTTATTCTCATTTATCTAGCTCTTTTAACGCTACTTTAGCAAGTTTAATCACTTTTTCATCACTTCCCAAATTAATCCATTCAAATTGTTTTCCACTTTGTTGCTCTCCGCTTAGCAAATCGCCACTATTACGATACTCTAAATCCATTTGCGCCACTTCAAATCCACTTTGTATCTGACAAAATCGCCTTAAGCGCTCATTATTAACTTGATTAGAATACAAAAAACAATACCCCTTTAATCCATTCCTACTCACTCTCCCACGCAATTGATGCAATGTTGCCAATCCCAAGCGCTCTGCTCCAACAATCACAATTGTAGAGAGTTTTGGTAAAGAGATTCCAACTTCTACCACCGTGGTTGCCAATAAAATACTTCCCTTATCTCTAAATTCCTCTAATACTTCTTCTTTAAACTTATCCTTGCCATGAGTGATATAAACTCCACCAAAATGACGCTTCCAAAATTCTTCGCCTTCTTTTAGTGAAACATAATCCATTGCTTTGCTTTCTTCTACCAAGGGATAAATAATCAAAACTTGGCGTTGAAGGGAAATTTCTCTTTGAATATGCACTATGAGTTCTTTAAAATCCGCTTTAGCTATCACTCTTGAAGTAATGTCTTTTTTAAAAGGTAAATCCAAAATAAAACTAAAATCCAAAAATTCTGATTCAATCATTGCTAAAGTTCTAGGAATTGGAGTTGCAGAAAATTGTAAAATATGAGGTCTTTTTTGATTTTCTTCAAACATTCTCTCTAAAGTATTTCGCTGTGCTGTCCCAAATCGATGCTGCTCATCAATCATCACTAAAGCAAAATTTTGCATCTTTTGATAAAGCAACGCGTGTGTGCCTATCACAAAATCACTTTGCTCTAAATCACCCTTTTTACTCCCTTGTGTCCATAATGCTACCCTAAGATTTTTAGGCAGATATTTTTGGCTTTCATCGTAGATTTGTTTAGCCAAAATCGAAGTTGGGACCATCAACACACTTCTTTTAGGGTAAGCTATAAGCACACTAGCAAAAATCACCATTGTTTTGCCACAACCCACATCACCCACAATAACGCGCCTTGTAGATTTTGCAGAATCCAATGAATGAGCAATCTCTAAAATCGCCTTTTCCTGTCCTTTAGTTAGCTTAAAAGGCAAATACTCTTGCCATTGCCTAAAATCACCCCTCAAAGCACAAACACTTGGAAATTCAACTTTTTTGGTCTTTAATTGGCGCATATACTCATAAATTTCTACAAACTTCAATGCTTCTAAATTTTTTCCAAAAAATCCATGATTCTTATTATATTCTACAAAAAATTCTAAGCTAGGCTGAAAAATCAATAACAATGCTTCTAAAATCTCTAAGGGGACATTAGGATAAGTTTGATAAAGCAAATCTAAATCCAAACTCTCCACAAATTCTTGCAACACCAAAACTCTAGCACCCTTAGCCTGAAAATTTGGCAAAATCTTTCCTGTTTGCTTAAGCACTTTTGGCTGAATCACACTAATAAAGCCACCTTGAATTTGCACCTTTCCACTCACAACAAGTCTCTCACCAACCTTAAAAATAGACTTATGATAAGTTTTGGCATTAAAAATCATTAGATCAATTTCTCTATCTAATAGTGGTGCATAGCACAGCACTCTTGCATTTTTAAAGTTAGAATATCTTAAAACTTCAACTTCCAAAACCGCTTGAGTATTGGCGATTAATTGAGACGATAAAATTGTATTAGAATAATCTTTGGGAGTAAATTTCAAACAAAAATCAAAAAAGCTTTTTATGCCTAGTTTTTGAATATTTAGCGGAAGCAGGGTTGGCAGATTCAATCTGCACTCACCACACTAAAAGTAAGTTTTGTAATTTCTTTATGAGATTTAATATAATCATTCACTTCTTTTAAAGTAAGATTCTGAATTTCTTGCAAGACTTGTGCATTAAAGTCCAAAGGCAAACCCTTGTAGTAATTATTAAACGCACTTCCTAATCTCTGGGAAAGCGTTTCATTGTGCAAAGGCTCACTACCTAGCAAATACTGCTTTGCTTCTTGCAATTCTTGCTCACTAATACCCTTTGCCACAAACTCATCAACCACTTCTTGCACAAGTTTTTGGGCTTCTTTTTCATTTTTTAAGCTCGTTTGCAAATATCCTCTTGCATAAGAAAATGTTTTTCCTGCTTCTAGTTGCATTACCGCAGAATAAGCCAGACCTCTTTTTACGCGCACCTCTTCCATCATACGACTTCCAAAGCCACTCCCTCCAAGCACAAAAGAAGCCACCTTAATTAACGCACTTTCTTTTTGGAGATTCTCCACATTAAGCGGTGATCCAAAATAAATATATGCTTGCTTGGTTTCCTTAATCTGACGCTTTGTTTGAGGCTTATCATTAGCACTAAATGGTTTAATCTCTACAGAATCCCCCACCGGTAAAACCGCTAAAAGATCTGCTAAACTTCGAGTTATTTTGGCATAATCCACATCACCGCCCACAATCACAATAGCAGATTTCAAATTTACATATTTATGATAAAACTGCTCTATTTCTTCTAAAGACATTTGCGCTAAAGTCTCTTTAGTCCCACTTAATGGATTTTCTAGCACACTACCTTTAAATAACATAGCACTCAAAGCGCGATTAGCCTGATAATCAAAGTCATTTTCTCTTTCTAAGATTCCAATGAGTGAATTTTCTTTTACTTTTTGCAAAGCCTTAGGAGTGAAATTTGGATCTTGCATTAAATCTTTTAAATATTTTAATCCACTCTCTTGCTCTTTGCTCATTCCACTTAATGTGAAATCCATCGTCTCTAGCCCACTTCCCACACTTAAACTTAATGCCTTCTCCTCTAGCTTTTGTGAAAACTTAGTTACACCAAGCTTTTGTGTCCCTTCATTTAAAAGTGAGCTTACAACATCAGATAGCCCATAATTTTTTTGATTACTCACTCCACCTGCACCCTTAAAAACAATTTGGACAAAAAACAAAGGAAGTTGCGAATTTTTCTCATACAAAACAGGAATCTCCACCCCTTTAACTTCCACTTTTTTTAATTCCACTGCCATTAAAAATCCTTTGAGAAATAATAAATTTAAAAAAATTACTAAAACTTTTTTCATTACTAAAAAATCTCCAAAATATCATAAGCTGTATTGCGCTTAGCTGGAATCTCGCCCACATCTTTAATTAAAGAAATCATCTCTGCTTGATTCATTGAGTTTCTAGCACCTGCTGCAGCAACAACATTTTCTTCCATCATCGTGCTACCCAAATCATTAGCTCCAAAAAGCAATGCAAGTTGCCCAATATAAGAACCTTGTGTTACCCAGCTACTTTGAATATTTTGAAAATTGTCCAAAAAGATTCGACTGCAAGCCAAAAGTCTCAAATAGCGATTAGATGAAGCTTTATGAAGTGTTGGAAATTCCTTTTGTAAAGGTGTAAAAGCAGGTTGAAAACTCCATAAAATAAATGCTCTAAAGCCATTGGTTTCATCTTGAAGATTGCGGATTCTCTCCCAATGCTCAATAATATCTGTATCATTCTCCACACTTCCAAACATCATTGTAGCGGTGCTTCTCATACCAATTTTGTGGGCTTCTCTATGCACTTCTATCCATTCATCGCTATCTAGCTTTTTTGGCGCTATGACATCACGCACCCTATCGCTTAAAATCTCCGCTCCTGCGCCAGGAATTGAAGCTAATCCGCATTTTTGAAGTTTTTTTAATACTTCAGCAATAGAAATTTTAGAGATTTTTGCAATGTAATTAATCTCAATAGCAGAAAAGCCATGCACCGTAATTTGAGGATATTTTTGTGAAATATGTGAAACTAATTCTTCATACCATTCTATCTTAAGACTTGGATGCACCCCACCTTGAAAAAGTATTTGTGTCCCACCAATAGCAAGTAACTCTTCAATCTTTTGATCAATTTCTTCAAAACTAAGAATATAGGTCTCACTTTCATTAATTCTGCGCTTAAAGGCACAAAATTTACAATCCACCCAACAAATATTAGTGTAATTAATATTCCTATCAACCACAAAAGTTGTAATATTATCTGGATGCAAAACCTGCTTAATCCCAAAAGCTCTTTCGCCCAATTCTTTCAAAGAGGCGTTTTGCATTAAATCCAAAATTTCTTCCCTACTCACACGCGGAATCTTAGTTCTAATGATTGCTCTATCTATTTTTTCTTGCATTGTCATCTTAAAATCTCTGTCCCATTGTAAATTCAAAAGAAGAGGTATCATCACCCTTTTTGGGATTAAGTGCTTTAGGAACAATAAAAGTAATAGCTCCAATAGGTGAAATCCATTCCAAAGCTACTCCCACAGAATCGCGCTGAATCTGCGTTAATTTATCCTCCCCTAACATACCATAATCATAAAAGGCACTCAATCGCATTTGCACCGTTTCAAACAATCCATAGCTTAACTCCACTGAACCATAAAGCGTTTGATTTCCACCAATCCTCACTCCATATTTATCGCGTGGCGTGATAGAGTTACTTTGGAAACCTCTAAGTGAGCTAACACCCCCTAAATAAAATCTCTCATTAATAGGGACATAACCATTATCATCAATATACCCAAACTTCGTGCGGAATCTAAATATCAAATCCAAATCAGTCCAATCTTCTAAGGATTTAAAATAATATAAATTCCCAAAATATTTCCAAAACTTAGCATCTCCCCCAACTCCTGCATATTCCAAAGAACCACCTGCTTTCCAACCATTTTTTGGAAAGAAATAAGAATCGGTATTATCAAAATACACCCCGGGAATCACGGAAGATTTAATATATTCTCCCTTATAGTAGCGACTATAAAAAGGGTTATTAAAATCAGAAAGTTTAGATTTTTGATAAGTGTAACCCACACTTGCTTCTAGGGTATCTGTGATTCTTCGCCCACCAACAAGACTAGCCCCTTGTGTAATCTCACGATAATCATAATCTGTATAATCTGTTTGATAAATATCTGTAGAAAGACTATAATTGCTATCCAAAACTGCAGGATTATAGAGATTTAAGCGATAAGAAGTAGAAACCTCACTCTTATCAAAGTAAAGTCCAGCTGTTAGCCCTGTCCCAAAGATATTTCTATCTTTAATAGATGCACTCCCCATTATTCCATCATAACTTCCATACCCTACACCAAAGGTAAATTCTCCTGTCTTACCCTCCTTGACATTCACAATCAAATCAATATTTTCTTCATCAACGCGCTTTTCTTCAATATCCACGCTATCAAAACCACCTGTTCTCATAATCGCATTTTTAGAGCGCTCAATCTTGCTCATTTGATATTGATCACCTGGAGCTAACAACACATTTCTACGAACCACTCTATCAAGCGTCTTAGAGTTACCCGAAATCAAAACATCGCGCACCTTTACTTTTTTGCCAGGTTGAACATAATAAATTACCCGCACTTCCGCATTCTCTTGATTCTTATCCAAATCCGGGGTTACTCGCGTGAAGGCATAACCCAAATCACCGATTTTATGTTTAATTGCTTCTGTGTCCTTACGCATTGTGCTAATATTAAATTTCTTACCCTTTTTTAAACTCACAATATCATAAAGATCTTCTAGCGGAATCACATCCTCTTCTAAAACAATATCAATTCCAGAAACCTTATAAAGTTCCCCTTCTTTGATATAAAAATCTAATTCAGCATTATAAGTGGTAAAATCTGTCCTTAAAAAAGGCGTATCTACTTCTGCATCCAAAAACCCTTTTTGCATATAGAGATCGCGGATTCTAAGCGCATCATTTTCAATTTCATTGATTTGCAATTTACCGCTATTAAACCCCCACATCCAACCAAGAAAATCCCGCTCTTTATTAGCCGTAGATGCTTCAATGCGCGAAACTTTTAATTCATCTCTACCATAATAATTTGCTTTTCTAATAATAATTTCTTCACCCTTATTAATCTCTAGCGTTACTTTAAGTGCATTTTGCGAAATTTCCTCTGTTTTTACTTCCACAACAGTGTTATAAAATCCTTGAGATTCTAAAAGTGCAATAATCTTTTTTCGCGTATTAGCAATTTTTAGTTCATCATAAACATCGCCCTTTTTAAGCCCTATTTCTTTATCAAGGACTGATTGCTCTTTTCCTGCGCCATATCCACTCACTACCAAACTTGCAATTACGGGCTTTTCAGCAAAATGATAAGTTAAAATTCCATTTTCTTCTGTAATCCAAATATCTTTAAAATATCCTTGCTCATAAAAATTAATAATACTTTTATTGACACTTTCAATATTCATTGTTTCATTAATCTTAATCTTGGCAATCTCATTTGCAATCAAGGGGGAAATGTAGTTTAACCCCTCATAGCGAATCTCTTTAATAACAGGTAATTCTGCTGCTTTTAAGCCACTTGACAAAGCAAAAGCTGCCACTACAAAGGATAATGTTTTTGGGAAAAAGCTCATCTTATTTTGCACCTTAAAGAATTAGAATTTTTTTGGATTATATCTTTTTTGAGTTTAAAGCTAACAAAACTAAAGTAAATAAATATATAATTTCATACAAAAATAAAATTTCAAATATGTGAGTAATAATATGCAAGCTGGAATCATTGGTTTAGGATTAATTGGCGGTTCTTTAGGATTAGCTTTAAGAGAAACAGGAATGTTTAAGAGAATTTTAGGATTAGATAATAACGAGATTCACTTACAACAAGCGCTTTCTTTGGGACTAGTTGATGAAGGGGTGGAACTTGATGAAATCAAGCTTTGTGATGTTATTTTTCTTGCCATTCCCGTTGAGGCAATTTTAAAAACTCTACCCAAACTAACAGGAATCGCTCCACACACAACCATCATTGATCTAGGTAGCACCAAGCACCTCATCTCCCAAAATATTCCCCAAGAGATTCGCAAAAACTTTGTTTGCGCACACCCCATGAGTGGAACAGAAAACTTTGGTCCCAAAGCAGCCTTTAAGGAATTGTTAGCTCATCACATTATCGTTTTAACCGACTTAGAGCAAAGCGGAGAATTTCAAGCAGCTATGGCAAAGGAGATTTTTGTCTCCCTTAAAATGAATATTATCAAAATGGATTCAAAATCTCACGACAATCACGCTGCATTTATTAGCCATTTGCCCCACATTATTAGCTATGCCATTGCCAACACTGTGCTATCCCAACAAAATCCAAAAGATATTTTAGCGCTTGCAGGTGGTGGTTTTAAAAGTATGGTAAGAATCGCCAAGAGCTCTCCAATAATGTGGAGTGATATTGCTAAGCAAAATAAAAACGAATTACTCAAATCTCTTGACTTTTTTCAAAAAGAACTTGATTTTGCAACCTCCCTTATCAAAGAAGAAAAATGGGAAGAACTTGCCAAATGGATGGAAAAAGCCAATTCGCTCTATGAAATCTTTTAAGTTTCAAGCAAAGCTTGTAGAATCCTTGGCTTTATAATTGCTAATTAGTTTAATGCAAATGGTCAATAAAATCCCTTCTAAAAGAGCTGCAATAATAAACGCATAATATTCCTCTGCGCTAATGGCACCAAATTGCTTCCCAAGCTGTGCTGTTGCCACTAAAAAAGTAAGTGGCATCGAATGGCTAAAAGCAAAAAGCAAGACTTCTTTACGATTTTCAAAGTATTTTCTATATGCCACAAAAGCACCAATGATTCGCAAAAGCACCATTACTACAATAATCACAAATACTTCTGAAAACAAATGGGGGTTTTGAAAAATTAAATCCAAATCCAAAGTTGAACCCACATACACAAAAAACAATGGAACAAAAAAGCCAAAGCCAATTTCATTAAGTTTTTCTGCTAAGCCCTTTTGATGATGGAAATAAGTTGCTAGAATCATTCCTGCTAAAAATGCTCCAAGCACACGCTCTAAGTCTAATATTTGCGCAATTCCAATCATAGTTAAAAACAACATCACGCCAAAGCGAATATCTTGATTCTTGCTTGAATGTTGTGGAATCACATAAAACTTTAATGTTGGAAACCACCAAAATAAAATATTTGCCACCTTAAAAATCCCAACAATCACGCTCAAAAAGGCAAAAAGCACAAAAAGTGTTTCATAAAGCTTCCAAGTAATTCCATAAGAATACACACCATTTAAAAGCACCAAAACCACAATACTAATAAGCTCTCCCAAAATCCCAACATTCAATGCCATTTGAAGCCATTGTGTGTTTTTGGGATATTCTCTCAAAAGCGCCATAATCATTCCCAAACTCATAACCGGCAAAGTCGCGATATAAAATACAGACAATCCACTATAAAGCACATATAAAACCGCCACACCATAAAGCATAAAAAAATACACACTAGCTGATTTTATAAACTCCACTCCAAGCCTACTAAAGGTTTTTAAATCCACTTCCAAGCCACACAAAAACATTAAGAACAAAAACCCAATATGTGCTACAAATTCCAAAGAATCAAAATGTTTAAAAAAACCAAAATAAAATGCCAAAGCTCCAAGCAAAATCTCTACCACCACTAAAGGAAGCCTTGTTAATGCGCTAAAAAAGGGCGCCACAACAATCAATAATGAAATCACACCAAAAGTAATAAGACTATCCATAAAATACAATCGCTCCAAAAAAATTTACAAAGTATAACAAAAGCTCCTTAAAAATTTAACAAACAAAATTCCCCAAAAACCTATTATAATTATGCTAATATGCTAAATTAAAAATGGGAGACTTTAAAAGTGGAAAAAGATTTTTTCGCCCCCTTATTGCCTTATAATTTTAAGAATCTAAGCACCAAAGAAAAAAAGGCTTTGCTTAAAAAAGAAATTTTACTTGCAAAAAACAAACATTATTTTGATTGGACAGCAAGTGGTTTAGCTGCAAAATGTATAGAAAAACGCATTAAAAAGATTCTTCCCTTTTATGCCAACCCACATTCTGAAAGCTCCCTTCACTCTAAAATTATCGGTAAAACTTATGAACAAGCGCGTAAGAATCTTAAGCAAATCTTTGGGCTTGATTCTAGCTTTGCGCTCATTTCTTGTGGTTTTGGGTCAAGTGCTGCTATCAAAAAGTTTCAAGAAATCCTAGGAATCTATCTCCCACCCCAAACTAGAAAAACTCTCAAACTCCACGAAATTGATTCCTCTAAATTACCTCTTGTAATCGTTGGACCCTATGAACACCACAGCAATGAATTAAGCTTTAGAGAAGGTTTGTGCGAAGTGATACGAATCCCACTTAACACTGAAGGCTTAGTGGATTTAAAGGCTTTGGAGCAAATTTTGATTGCTAATGTCCATCGCAAAATCATTGCTTCTTTTTCGCTTGCTTCAAATGTTAGTGGGATTTTAAGCCCTTTTATGCAAATCTCAAATCTAGTCCGAGAATATGGCGGAATTGTCTGCTTTGATATGGCAAGCTCCTCTGCTTATTTTGACATTCCTGCTTCTTTTTATGATGTTGCATTTCTCTCTCCACATAAGCTCTTAGGAGGAATTTCAAGCAGTGGAATCCTCATTATCAAGCGCAATTTAATCAACAAAACCCTGCCTCCTACTTTTTGTGGTGGCGGAGTGGTGGGCTATGTTTCGCGCACAAGCCAAATTTATTTTGCTAATGAAGAGATTCGTGAAGAATCAGGAACGCCTGGGATTTTAGAATTTATTAGAGCGAGTTTGGCTTATCAATTGCGCCAAGAAATTGGACAAGAATGGATTATGCAAACCAAAGAAAAGCTCATTCGAATCTTTAAAGAGTTTTTAGAAAGCCACCCTAAAATCACTCTTTATGGCAATCCAAACTACAACATTGTTGGAACTTTTGCATTTAATCTCCAAGAAAAATCTCCTTATGAAATTGCCACTATACTTTCAAATAACTATGGAATCTTGGTGCGCGCAGGTTGTTCTTGTGCGGGACCTTATGGACACGATTTACTGAATTTAAAAGACAATACAACTTTTAATCAAAAACCTGGTTGGATTCGCGTAAGTTTGCATTACACACATCGCAAAAAAGAACTCTATTACCTTTGTGAATGCCTAAAAAAATTGTGCAAATAAGTCTTTTGTAAGCTTTAATCAAGCTTTTTTCATTACAATAAAACAAAAAGATTTAGGATTTGCTATGCAATTAAATGGCTCTGAAATGGTTATCCACGCCCTTAAAAATGAGGGCGTAAAGGTAGTCTTTGGTTATCCTGGTGGTGCGGCTTTAAATATTTATGATGAGATTTATAAGCAAAATTTCTTTGAACATATTCTCACACGCCACGAACAAGCTGCAGTTCATGCTGCTGATGGTTATGCTAGGGCAAGTGGAGAAGTGGGTGTAGCTATCGTAACAAGCGGACCTGGCTTTACAAACGCTGTTACAGGAATCGCAACAGCTTATATGGATTCAATCCCTCTTGTCATTATTAGCGGTCAAGTCCCAACAAGCCTTATTGGGACAGATGCTTTTCAAGAAATAGATGCTGTGGGAATCTCTCGCCCCTGCACCAAACACAATTTTCTTGTTAAAGACATTCAAGAGCTACCGCGAATCCTAAAAGAAGCTTTTTATATCGCTAGAAGTGGGCGTCCTGGTCCGGTGCATATTGACTTGCCCAAAGACATTAGTGCAACAATTGGAGAATTCAACTATCCAAGTGAAATCAAGCTCCAAACCTATAAACCAACCTACAAGGGCAATCCACGCCAAATCAAGAAAGTAGCTCAAGCCATCAAAGAATCCAAAAAGCCACTTTTATACCTTGGTGGAGGCTGTGTGGCTTCAAAAAGTGCAAATCTCATCAAAGAATTCTGTGAAATCACTCATATTCCAGTTGTTGAAACGCTTATGGCAAGAGGGATAATGCCCTATAATCACCCTGATTTGTTAGGAATGGTGGGAATGCATGGAAGCTATGTTGCTAATATGGCAATGAGCGAAACTGATCTTATTATCGCGCTTGGAGCGAGGTTTGATGATAGGGTAACAGGAAAGCTAAGCGAATTTGCCAAATATGCACAAATCGTGCATGTCGATATTGATCCAAGTAGCATTAGCAAAATCGTTGATGTTACCTATCCTATTGTTGGGGATATTAGCAGTGTTTTAGAAGAGCTTTTAGGATTAGTCAAAGAAGATTATGAAGTTAAAAATATTCTTGCTTGGAGAGAGACACTAGGGCGCTATGACAAACTTCATCCTTTAAGCTATGAAGATTCTGAAGAGATTTTAAAACCCCAGTGGGTTATTAAAAAAATAGGTGAAATTCTAGGCAAAGAAGCATTTATCTCTACTGATGTTGGGCAGCATCAAATGTGGGCAGCGCAATTTTATCCCTTTAGCTTTCCTCGCCAATTTATCACAAGTGGCGGTTTAGGGACTATGGGCTTTGGTCTGCCTGCTGCAATGGGAGCTAAAAAGGCATTTCCAGACAAAACTTCCATTAATATTAGTGGAGATGGAAGTATTTTGATGAATATTCAAGAGCTAATGACCTGTTTAGCAAGTCAGATTCCTGTAATCAATGTTGTTTTAAACAATAATTATTTAGGTATGGTAAGGCAGTGGCAAACTTTCTTTTATGAAAATCGCTATTCAGAAACTGATTTGCAACTCCAGCCAGATTTTGTCAAACTTGCCGAATCTTTTGGCGGAGTCGGATTTGTCATTCATACCAAAGAAGAATTTATCCAATGTCTTAATAAAGCTATTAACTCCAACAAACCTGCTTTGCTTGATGTGCGAATTGATCGCTTTGAAAATGTCTTGCCCATGGTGCCAACTGGTGGAGCATTGTTTAATATGATGTTAGAGTATAAGGAGTAAGCTATGGAGATTAAACGCGTTATTACCGTAACGGTTTTAAATGAACATGGGGTATTATCAAGAATTAGTGGATTATTTGCAGGGCGCGGATATAATATCGAATCACTCACTGTTGCACCCATTTTTGATACCAATCTTTCTAGGATAACCATCACAACACAGGGAGATAAAAAAGTATTAGAACAGATTCTAAAACAACTCCACAAACTTATCCCTGTGTTAAAAGTTTTAGAAGATGAGCAAATTATTGAGCAAGAATCAGTGCTTGTAAAATTTTCCAATAAAGAATCCCTTAGCGAACTCTCGGCTATTTTTACAAGTTACAATGGAAAATTGCTAGAAGTGAATGAAAAATACGCAATTTTTATGGCTTGTGATTGCCATATGCGAATCAATGGCTTACTCCAAGCTATCCAAACCTATAAACCAAAAGACATTACAAGAAGCGGTATTTCAGCCATTGAAGTCAATTAAGGAAGATAATGTTACTCAATCAAATTGTTAGCTTTTTAAAAGAAAAAGAGGTTTTAGGTGAGATTTTACAATGGAATGAAGGGAATAAAGATTGGATAGAACATTCTAGCTTTTTTGATTCTGAAGCGATTACTCATATTGAATCGCCCCTAAAGGCTACTTATGATTCCCTTACATTTTTAGAAAAAGAAAAATACCTAGCCGATATTGAAAAAACTAAAGCCAAAGTCATTCTCACGCGCAAAGCCTATGTCAAAAATCTCCCTAAAACTTCTCTTGCTTTTGTGAGTGAGAATCCTTATCTAGCAATGGCATACTTAACGAAATTTTTTGCCAAACCACTCTTTAGCTCCAAAATTGCCCCAAAAATTGCCCAAAATACTACAATTGCTCACAATGCTACAATCGGAAATGGTAGCGAGATTGATGAGAATTCCGTGCTAATGGCGGGTGTTGTGATTGGGGAAAATGTCAAAATTGGGAAAAATTGCATTCTCTATCCTAATGTTTGCATTTATAATGATTGCGAAATTGGAGATAATGTCATTATTCACGCTAATTCTGTCATTGGGAGTGATGGATTTGGCTATGCTCACACCAAAGATGGACAACACATTAAAATCCACCACAATGGCAAGGTTGTGCTTGAGAATGAAGTTGAAATAGGCTCTAATACCTCTATAGACAGAGCGGTTTTTGGGCAAACGCGCATCTGCAAAGGCACAAAAATTGATAATCTTGTTCAAATTGGACATAATTGTGATATTGGCGAACACTCTATTATTGTTTCCCAAGCAGGAATCTCTGGCTCTACCACAACAGGGCGCAATGTAGTGCTAGGGGGACAAAGTGGAAGTGCTGGGCATTTACATATTGGCGAATTCACTCAAATTGGCGCAAGGGCAGCAATCACAAAAAGTGTTCCTGCTTTTGGAAAATTCTCTGGACACCCACTTTTGCCAATTCAAGATTGGCTAAAACTGCAAGCTCTTTTTAAAAAAATGATCAAAAATAAGTAATTTCAGTTATATTTAAGTTCTACTTCAATATACTCCTTTAAGCAAGGCTAAAAACAGCAACCTTAAAAGGAGAAAGCAATGAAAGAGGAAAGAATCTTTAAAACTATCCCTCTAAATGACACAAAAAATGGAACCATTAGTTTTGCAATCATTAAAAATCCCTATGAGGAAGATGGCAATGTTGTTGTCAGTATCGGCATTATGATAGATGATACAAAACCAGAGTGGAAAGTCCATATACCCTTCTCCCAAATCAAAGAAGTAAGGAAGATTCTCAAAAAAACTCACAAAAAATATAAACCAAGCAAAAAAGGCAAACAATGAAACAAAAAATCAAAAAACTAGCTTATACAATCCCTCTTGATAATGATTATATCCACGATGCCAATATCGTCGTTGCCAAAATCAATGTCCCAAGCAAAAAAGATAAAAAACAAACGGCAATTTCTATCTCACTCAATCTCAATGATGATACAAAAGACATTACTCACCCCGAATGGAAAGTCATCATTCCCAAACGAAAAGTCAAAAAACTGCGTAAAGCCCTCAAAAAAATCTGCAAAGATTGATTTTGCAGATATTAGCCCTTAAAGCTTTCTAGGGCATTTTGGATTCTCTTTATTATTTCTTCTTTCTCCAAGCTAGCAAGCAAAGGGGCAATTCCTACGCCGCCACTCTTACCAAGCAAAGCATAACGCAAAGGCACAAATAATACTTTTGCTTTGATTCCGTGAAAATCTGCAAAAGTCGCCATCTCATTTTCAACTTCTTGAGCAGTTGCTATTGGTTTTTTAAGTGCTTTAATATAAGCACAAAACTCTCCTAAAAGCCTAATATTTTCCTCGCTAGAAACCTTATGCTGCATCTTTTCATCATAGCTTTTTGGCGTTTGCAAACAATCTTTTAAAATCCCCACAAAATCCACTAAAGTCTTAGAACGCTCTTTGATTTCTGGATACAAAATCTCTTGCACTCTCTCTTGTGGAGTTTCCACATTGAAATTTTTGCTCAAAAGTATATTTAAAGAATCATTGCTTAGCTCTCTAATATAATGGCTATTAAGCCATAAAAGCTTCTCTTGATTATAAGCTGAAGGGGCTGAATTCAAATCATTGGGATTAAAAAACTCTAACATTTCTTTTTTGCTAAAAATCTCTTGATCTCCATGACTCCAACCAAGTCGCACAAGGAAATTCAAAAGTGCTTCTGGCAAATAACCCATTTCTTTATATTCCATAACACTCATTGCACCATCGCGTTTGCTAAGCTTATGCCCTTGTGGATTAAGAATCATTGGCACATGAAAAAATCGTGGCACCTTGAATCCTAAAGCCTCATAAATAATAATCTGCTTAGGCGTATTGCTCAAATGATCATCCCCCCTAATAACATCTGTAACGCCCATTAGCGCATCATCAATTGCTACACAAAAATTATAAGTTGGTGTCCCATCGCTTCTTGCAATAATAAAATCATCTAGCTCTTTTGCAGCAATTCTCATCTCACCTTTCACGCCATCGCCAAAGCAAATCTCACCACTTAAAGGTGCTTTAATTCTCACTACTGGCTGTATTCCGCTTGGGGGTGTCCCTTGAAAATCACGATAACGATTATCATAGCGCGGAGTTTCCCCTCTTTTGCGTTGTTCCTCGCGCAATAAATCCAATTCTTCTTTACTCATATAGCAATAATACGCCTTGCCCTCTTTTAGAAGCTGATCAATGTATTGCTGATAAAGCGGAAATCTTTGGCTTTGATAAACGACCTCACCATCATAATCCATTCCAACCCACTCAAAGGCTTGAATAATAGCCTCTTTTGCATCGGTAGAATTTCTTGCTAAATCTGTGTCTTCGATTCTTAAGAGAAATTTACCTTTATTGGCTCTTGCATAAAGATAATTAAAAAGCGCGGTTCTAAGACCACCGATATGTAGGTAACCTGTAGGGGATGGGGCAAATCGCGTTACTATTGTTTCCATATTTTAAAAGTCTCCAAAAACTTAAAATTTTAGGAATATTACCAAATTCTAACTTGTAAAATTTATAAGTTTTTAAAAACTTCTTTTAATTCCTTGCTGGAATTTTCCTTATTCTATTATTTGCTTTTTCTGCAACTTCTGTTTATACTTTTTATTTGTGTATTTTTTATAATCTTTGCTAGGATGCTTGTAGCGATATAGTAGATGCCTTTAATTACCACCAAATTAGCTTACAAGCACTCCATTGTCTTTTACTTGATTTTTAAAAATTATTTTAATGTGCCTCGCACAGCCTTAACTGCCTCAACCATATTTTTAAGGCTTGGCTTGACTTCTTCCCATTTTCGAGTTTTTAGCCCACAATCTGGATTAATCCATAATTGTTCTTTTGGCAATACTTCCAAAAGCACTTTGATTTGATCGATGATTTCTTGTGTGCTTGGGATTCTAGGGCTATGAATATCATACACACCCGGTCCTACTTCATGTGTATAGCCAACTTCCTTAAAGACTTTTAGCAACTCATTTCCGCTTCTTGCAGTTTCTATACTAATCACATCAGCATCCATTGCCTCGATAGTTTTGATAATGTCATTAAACTCACTATAACACATATGTGTGTGAATCTGTGTATTTGCCTTTGCTACTGCGGTAGAAACCTTAAAGCACTCTAGCGCCCATCGCTCATATTCTTTGATATTTTCTGCGCGCAAAGGATACCCTTCTTTAAAGGCTGCCTCATCGACTTGAATGATTTTCACTCCGCCTTTTTGTAAATCATCAATCTCATCAGCAATGGCTAATGCAATTTGTTCGCATACTTGTGAGCGTGCCATATCATCGCGCACAAAACTCCAATTTAGAATCGTTACAGGTCCTGTTAGCATACCTTTCATAATTTTTTTCGTAAGACTTTGTGCATACAAAATCCAATCAAGCGTCATTGCCTTAGGTCGTGCTACATCACCAAAAATAATAGGTGGCTTTACACAGCGGCTACCATAGCTTTGCACCCAACCATTTTGACTAAACACAAACCCTTCAAGCTGCTCCCCAAAATACTCCACCATATCATTGCGTTCTGGCTCTCCATGCACCAAAACATCTAAATCAATTTCTTCTTGAAACTTCACGCAATCTTGTATGTATTCTTTGATTCCTGCTTCATACGCATCTTTGCTAATCTCACCTTTTTTATACCCCAAACGCAATGCACGAAGTTCTGGTGTTTGAGGGAATGAACCAATTGTTGTTGTCGCAAGATCTGGATAACCTAGCTCATCTCGTTGAATCTTAATACGATCTTTGAAAGCTACATCGCGGCTTTTTAATGTATTTTTGCTCACGCGATCGCGCACAACTTTATTGTTTGTTTTTTCAGAAGTTTTACGCGCATTATTAATAGCCTTATTGGCTTCAAAAAATGCTTTACTTCCTCCATTTGCGCCATTTTTAAAGAGATCTTCAAGCACTCTTAATTCTTCAAGTTTTTCTTTTGCAAAGCTAATCCAACTTAGAATTTGTGAATCCATTTTGCTTTCATCATCTTTCCCAAAAGGCACATGCAAAAGTGAGCAAGAAGTAGTGATTGCTACGCGCTCTTTTGGAATTTGTGCTGTGATAGATTCTAATGTTTTGAGTTTAGATTCCAAATCTGCTACCCAAATATTACGCCCATCAATAAGCCCTGCAAAAAGCACCTTGTTGCTTGCTGCGATAGCACCAAGAGATTGTGTATTTTTAGCCCCTGCGATAAAATCAAGTCCTATACCATAAATGCTTGTTTGTAATAAAACTTCTGTAAGCTCATTGCTATGCTCAAAAAAAGTTGTTACGATAGTTTTGATACCTTTTTGTGCAATGCTTTCATACACTTCTTTAATAACTTGTTTATCATAGACACATTGTGCTTGTAGCGTATCATTGTGCCATCCACGCACAAAAATAGGCTCACTAAATTCAATCACAACTTCTGAATCTAGTTTAGCAATCTCATCAACCAAATCTAAATACGCACTCTTAAGCTTTGCAAAAATAGCTTTTGGATCACCTTGTGCAATTTTGCTTAATCCAAAAAATGTAAAAAGTCCTATAAGTGAAATCTTTGGCGTATATCCTAGCGCTTTAGCTTCATTGTATTGATCCTTTAGTGTTTGAATCTGTGCTTGATATGCATCTGTTTGACTAAGCTCTGGCACGACATAGTGATAGTTTGTGTTAAACCATTTTGTCATTTCACACGCTACACCTTTTGCATGTCCGCGCGCCATAGCAAAATATCCCTCCAAACCGCTTAAGTCTTTAAATCTTTGTGGCTTTGCACCAAGTGCATAGGCAAGATCCAAAATATTATCATAGTAGCTAAAGTCATTGACACATACATAATCAAGATGTTTTTGTGCTTCCCAATGCTTTTTACGCAAATCTTTGGCTACATTTTCTAAATCACTTTGGCTACATTTTCCAGCCCAAAATGCCTCTAAAGCTTTTTTCAGCTCTCTATTTTGTCCGATACGAGGAAATCCAACGATACTACTCATTATAATCCTTTTTATGAAATTTTATTTTGACAGATATTATTGCATAATTTTTTTAAAAACACAATATGTGTTTAAAAATTTATAATAAATTTCCTCTCAAAAATTTCTATTTATCTCCTCGTCAATCGTCTTTTTTCTACGAATCCTATTTATAATTTTCTATTGCTATTTTTTTGATAAGTCTTGCAGGATTTCCACCCACGATAGAATTTGGCGAGACATCTTTGGTAACGACTGCATTAGCACCCACGATAGAATTTTCACCAATCCTAACACCCGGACAAATAGTTGCTGCTACACCTATCCACACGCGCTTTTGGATATAAATAGGCTTGCAAATGGTAGTGGTGCGATTATAGGGATTAATGTCGTGGTTAATGGTGATGAGATTAACTTTTGGTCCGATAAACACCTCATCATCAATATAGATTCCGCCCCGATCCATAAATGTGCAAGCGGTATTAACAAAAACATTTTTGCCAAAATATATATTACGCCCAAAATCCGTATAAAAAGGTGGTAAAAGCCACAAACTAGAATCCACCTCTCTTCCCATAATTTGACTTAAAATCTCACGCACTTGCTCCTCGCTTTTTTCTCCATTATTAAGCTTGGCGATGAGTTTTTGCGTGTGCTTAATCACTTCGATGATAGGTGCGACTTCAGAATCTCTAGAATCTAGTGGCACACCAGCCAAATCTTTCTCAAAAACATTCATAATCCTATCCTGACTTTAACCAAACACTTTTTGCAAATGTGCTTTATACTCTTGTATGTATTGTTCTACTTGTGGGTTTTTGACCACATCATTACAAATAAATGTCGGCAAAGCCTGCATACCTAAAAATTCGTGTGCCTTATGCAAATGCAAATACACGACATCTACACCCACGCCACCAAAAAACTCATCTTTGTCTGTAAATGCCTCAATGGGTGCATTCCAAGTAAGACTAAACATATATTTCTTATCGTGTAATAAGCCACCTTTGCCATAATTTTTGCTTGGGTTATCACGATGTCGCCCATCACTAGCACAAAATTTTCCAGCTCCTGCCATAAATACTTTATCTATATATTCTTTTACTATCCAAGGCTCACCCATCCACCAACCAGGCATTTGATAAATCCATACATCAGAATCTAATAACTTTTGCACTTCAGATTCTATATCATAGCCCTTATCTATATGTGTTTCTACAATATTACACCCAAAAGATTGCAATGTTTCTTTAGCCACTTCTTGCAAAGTCGCAGAAAGCCTACCTTCACTACTACCAAACTTTTTGCTTCCATTAATCAGTAATATATTTTTCATTTATTTTCCTTTTTATAATCTTTTTTACAACCTTTGTATTGTTTGCTTTGTGGATTAAATCCATCGATATTATTATGCAGCATTTCATCATAAACACCAAGCTTATACTCTAGCGTTTCAAGCACAGATTGTAGCTCCTCAATAGTATCTGTAACAATCTCTTTTTGCCTAGCAATCATTTCTCGTCGCTCTTTTGCTGTGCAATCACCCTTATTTGCAAGCTCTATGTAATATTTAATCGTCGGAATATCCATTTGGGCTTTACGAAACCAATTAATCCAACGCACCCATTCCACATCACGCTCACTAAAATATTTAACTTGATTGTTATCTTTTTCCACAAAGGGAAATAAGCCTTTCTTTGCCCAAAAACGCAAGGTATGTGAAGACACTCCTGTCTTTTTTTCTACCTCAATAATTGTATAAGCCACAAATGCCTCCTTATTATCTACTAAGAATCTAAAGCCATAAAGCATACGAAATTATAAAACATTAGAGTTACTCTAAGTCAAGAGAAGAAGTGAAGATTTATTAAAAAATAATTTTATAAAATTAGCCAAATTTCTTTCAAACTTGTATCATCTAAAATTTTGTCATCTATTGAAGTTTTGCCTTGAGAAATAACAATTCTAGCCTTTTCAAACTTTCTAAACAAACACTTAAAGAAACTTGGCTTTTTTGCCAAATAAACTTTATTGCTCTCTTTATATGTATTCAAACACAATTTTACATTAATTGCATAATTTGGATAAAAAAGCATTTTTGCTGCCTGTTCTAATGGGACATCAAAGGATTTTTGAACTTTTTTAGCTAAAGATATTTTTCTTTCTTTCTTTCATTGCTTTATCCAAAATCCTTTCTGAAATAATCTGACTTTCTTTGATAAAAAGATTTAAATCTATCAACTTAATAGCTTTCAACATTTTAATCTTTCATCCATAATAGCTTACCCCATTTCTAGAGGAATAAACTATCACCTTATAGCACACTCAACCATAAGCGACAAAGATCAAACAATTGGCTACAAGCATATTGTAATCAATTATTTCATGGAAACAACTTCTATTGTTGGCATAGAGGAATTATAAAAGCCAAAATTCTAATTTAGATTCTAACTTAATTAAGATGGCAGAAATTACGATCTGCTATCTTAATTTTACACTGGCAGACAAACCAATTGATTTTAAATACATTCTATAAACATTCATAATCTAAATTATTGATTTTTAACACTAAGATCTAGTATTCACAAACCTCTCATAATCTTCAGGTATTCCAATATCAATGAAATAATGGTCAAAAACCTTAGTTTTAATTCTTAGCGTTTTATAATTTTCTTGCAAAAATTCTTCAAAAGAAAATTTCTCCTCCAATTCAAAACCATCAAAAATATCTTTTTTTATTAGATAGATACCGCCATTAATCAAGCCTTGTTCTTTAAAAACCTTTTCTTCAAAAGACACCACAAAGCCTTGTTTATCAATCTTAACATTACCATATCTATCAAAATTTTGCATTTGCTTTAAAGCGATGCAAATTTTACTCTCTCCAAGCTTCATTTCTTTTAAAGGAATATCAAAAAATGTATCTCCATTTAACACATAAACCTCATCTTTAATAAACTTCAAAGAATCTTTGATAGCTCCACCTGTCCCCAAAAGTTCCTTTTCTACATTATAGATTATTTTTAACCCTTGAAACTCATCTTTGAAATATTCTTGAATCAATTCATATTTATAAGATACACTTAAAATAACTTCTGTGATACCCTGCTCTTTCAAATACTCTAAAACAAAAGCCAAAAATGGCTTCCCATTAATAGGAGCCATAGGCTTTGGAATATCCTGAATCACGCTTCTAAGTCTAGTGCCAAGCCCTCCAGCTAAAACTATAGCTTGCAACCAAAACCTTTACCAAATAACTCTTCTTCTACAATAGCACAAATAATATGTCCTATTAAAATATGCGATTCTTGGATTCTTGGCGTTTTGTTTGACGGCACTTTGATACAATAATCACAAAGTTCATTCATAGCTCCACCACTCTCTCCAGTCAAACCAACACTCAAGATACCCTTTTCTTTACAAATTTTCAACGCTTCAATGATATTGGCACTATTACCGCTTGTAGAGATTCCAATAAAAATATCCCCCTCAACACCTTGGGCTTGCACCTGTCGTGAAAACAATTTTTCATAACCATAATCATTCCCAATAGCAGTTAAAATACTCGTATCAGTTGTCAATGCAATAGAAGGAATTCCGGGTCTATCAAAATAAAATCGACTAACAAACTCTCCAGCAATATGTTGCGCATCAGCTGCACTTCCGCCATTTCCAGCTAGAAGTGTCTTTTTCCCTTCTTTATAAGCCTTTGTGGTCTCTAAAGCCACCTTTTTGATTAATTCTAATAATTTTTCATCATTAAGTATTTTTGTTTTAACCGCAATAGAATCTTCAAAATGTTCTTTAATATAAGAATTTACAATTTCCATGATTTTGCTCCTTCTTTTGTAAATGAAAAATCCTGAACATAACCCTGTTCTTGATTTAAAAGCTTGATTAATTGATATTTTTTTATGGGATCTACTAAGAAAAACATAAATCCTCCAGCACCTGCTCCACTCGTCTTACCACTATAAGCACCATTAGCCATTGCAAGATTGTAAATTCTCTCCAATTCATCATTGCTAACAATCTCTGAAATGATCTTTTTAGACTGCCATGATTTGCCAAGAATCTGTGCCATTGTATCAAAATCCGCTTTAAAAAGCGCCTCTTTCATGGCAACTGCATCTTGTTTGATAGCATGCATCGCTTCTAGAGATTTTTGATCTCCTAGCTTACCCTTTTTATGCTCTTCTATATCTTTTGCTTCTCTTGTGATATTTGTGAAATACAATACCACTCTTGCTTCAAGCTCACTTGCAATCCAATTTTTTATACGCAAAGGATTAACAATAACCCGTTTTTGATCATAAAACTCCATAAAATTAAATCCACCAAAGGTTGCTGCATATTGATCTTGCGCTCCACCTACTATCCCCATATCTTCACGCTCAATCTCATAAGCAAGTTTAGCAATCTCATATTCTCCAAGCGGCAAATTTAACCATTCTACAAAAGCCTTAATCACTCCAACTACCAAAGTCGAACTACCGCCCAAACCACTTCCACTAGGAACATCCGAATAAGTATGTAGTGAAAAACTCAAAGGCTTGTGAGCAAAATCCCTCACTATACGATTATAAATGGCTTTAAAAATATCCAAATTCCCATCGTTTTGAAGATGCGAACTACTTTGGTATTTGGCATATGAGTTTGTATCAGGAGAATCAAAAATGATAGTCTCATCATCCCTTTCTATTAGCGTGCAATGAATGTAGAGCGATATCGTGGTATTTAGAACATAACCTGTATATTTATCGCAATACAAGTTAATATCTGTCCCCCCCCCTGCTAATCCTAATCTCAATGGTGTCTGTGAGCGAATAACCATAGCCAACTACCTATTAAGTGGGATTCTGCCCATTGAAATTTCTTTTCTCCAATGGTTAAGTAAATCTTCAAACATCTTTCTAGCTGGAATCTCCGGTTTCCAATCAATAAAGCTCTTAATTTTTGTGTTATCAAACATTTGATAATCTGCATCAATAGGACGAAGTCTCTCGGCATCTTCTTGGACTTTAATATCTTTCCTCGTAGAAAATCCAAGCAATATATCTATAACTTCAGGTAGCTTAAATGCCTCTTCTCCTGCTATATTAAAAGCCTCTCCGCAAGGCACATTTCCTTTTTCGCTCTCCAATGAAAGTAAATAATAAGCCCTTATAGCATCGCGACAATCTTGAAAAGTTCTCACACTTGAGAGATTCCCAACTTTAATAACCGGTTCTTGCAAACCTGCTTCAATCAGTGCAATTTGCTTAGCTACTGTACTTTCAAAAAAGACATCGCTACGCCTTGGGCCACTATGTGTTCCCATTCTTGTTACATAAGTTTTGATTCCATAAGCCTCACCATAGAATCGCCCCAAATAATCTGTTCCTATTTTGCTAATACTATAGGGACTTGCCCCATGAAATGGAGTATCTTCATTAAGCTTCACACCCACCTTTGCCCTACCATAGACTTCGCTAGAAGAGCATACATGCACAACTGGTTCATAACCATCTTTTTGCTTTAAGATTCTAATATTTTCTAAAATATTTGCTGTCCCAATGATATTCGTTTGAAGTGTCTCAATGGGTATTTCAAAAGAAGTTTTAGGAAAAGATTGTGCAGCTAGGTGAAAAATCACATCAGGACGCTTAGTTTCAAAAAGTTTTTGAATACTTGAATAATCATTCAAATCCGCATAAAACACGCTAATTCTATCATTTTTATTGATTCTATCGCTTAAATGATAGATATTATCCATAGGTTCTTGCCAACGCATCATACCAATGACTTGATAATCTGTATTTTCAAGTAAAAAATCCGCCATCTGCGAACCAACTTGTCCAGTAAAACCTGTAATTAAAGCTGTTTTCATAGTAAATCCAAATAAAAATTATAGCTTTAATTATCACACAAATATAATTAATCTTTCCTAAATACTTCTTTATAGAACTATTCAAACCGGATCGGAATCTCCGGATTAGAAGGATGCACAGGATAATCTAGCCCTTCTAGATTACCACCTTTTTTCCTATATCTTAGCATTGTCGATTTCTCTAATAAATCTTTTCTTAAATAACTAACTTCAATCGTGGTGCTCCAAAAGAATCCATTTGAATAAAATATTTTTCCATGGTTATTCAAATGGGTATGGATGGGAACAAAATATTCATTAATCTTTTTAAGCAATCTTGTCCGCAACTCCACTCCCTCTTGCTCTTCTGGATTACAACCATGAAACTCAAAAATAATCTGGGTAAAATAATCGCTCAATAGACTTATGTCTATCCCCTCAAGCATCTCCCATTCACAATTTTCAATATCACACTGCAAAATATTTGCTTTGCTTTTATCTAAATAATTATCTTCAATAGCTTGACTTAATGTAATGGTATTTGAATTATTATTTGTGCCTATAAACTTCTTATGAAATGTAATATTGGGGTGATTATAAGGACCTTTTTCAATACTTGCATCATATTCTATAACCTTAAATCCCATCTCTGCCATCTCTAAGTCCCAAGGAGAATAGTCAGAAACCCCAAGCGAAAGAGCTTTAGAATCTACGCCTTCAAATAGCCCCCCCCCCACTTTAAACATAACATATCCCCCATCTCTTCTCCCACCAACGCGAACCAACTTTTCTAAGGGCATTTCTATGGGCTTTACCAAATCAAGATACCTCTTGATATTATTCCAACATTCTACATTATGATTAATACGGACATAATTTCTATCCCTATCTTGAAGTAACAGAAGTAAAATTTGCTTGTCTCTGTCATCAATCTCCGCATGAGCAATAATATTAGACATTAAAATTTGATAATTCAATTGATTGCTGCGAATCATTTCTCCTTTGATTTCCTTTAAAATCTGCTCTAAACTTTCCATATCGATTCCCTTCTAAATTATTAATATTTTAAATCTCAATAATACATTTTAACATTTGTTTCTTTTAAGCCTCTTTGTCATCCTTATTTAAATACCACTCATACATCATTTTTATACCTTGCTCCAATTCTATTTTATGTCTCCAGCCTAAAGAATGGATTTTAGAACAATCCGTAAGTTTTTGCATAACACCATTAGGACGACTAGGGTTAAATGTGATTTCTCCTTTAAAATTTACAATCTCTTTTACCAAAGTCGCTAATTCTTTAATGCTAATATTTTCATTGGGTCCAATATTTAAATGAGTGTTTGCAACTTCACTTTCATTGCCTCTTAAATCTTTGAAGTTAATATTTTTCATAATAAAAACTACACCCTCTGCCAAGTCTTGACTATGCAAAAACTCTCTTGTAGGCTCTCCTGTACCCCAAATTTCAACACTTTTTTCATTGATGCCAAAATTTTGCAGATATTCTTTTGCCTGCTCTAAAGAATTCATTTTTAAATCTGCTAAAAGCTCTTTTTCATTATTTTCATTAAGAAGTTTTGCTAAATGAAATTTTCTGATCATGGCAGGCAACACATGAGCTTTTTCGAGGTCAAATTTATCATTATTTCCATATAGGTTCGTAGGGGTAATGGCTATGAAATTTGTATTATATTGCAAATTATAACTTTCACAAAGCATCAACCCTGAAATTTTAGCAATTGCATAAGGTTTATTAGTGTATTCTAAAACTCCAGTCAATATTTGACTTTCATTTGTTGGCAAATTTGCATTTTTAGGATAAACACTGGTTGAAGCAATGAAAAGTAATTTTTTTACCCCATGCAAATAAGCATTATGAATCACATTACACTCTATCATCAAATTTTGATAGATAAAATCGGCACGATAAGTATTATTAGCAACAACTCCACCTGCTTTTGCTGCTGACAATATCACATATTCGGGTTTCTCTCTGAAAAAAAAATCTTGCACTGCTTTTTGGTCAATTAAATCAAGATCTTCATGTGTCTTATAAACAAGGTTTGTATAACCTTGCCTCTGAAGCTCTTGAAGTATGGCACTCCCAACCAAACCCCTATGCCCTGCGATATAAATTTTAGAATCTTTATGCATTAAAATCCTTTTGTGCAATCATTAGTTGTAGCTTTAATATCTCTATCTGATAATATAGGATTATTAGTTGGCCAATCAATTCCGATTCGAGGATCATTCCAAGCAAAAGTGAATTGATCATCTGCATCAACATAGCTCCCCTTATATGCACATTTGTAATAATACACCGCACTATCACTACTCACATAATGAGCATTACCAAAACCAGATGGAACTAAAATAATTTGTTGATTTTCTTGATTGATTATAAATTTTTCATATTTTAAATATGTTGGAGAATCTTTCCTACAATCCACCACAACCTGATGAATTTCACCATAAACACAAGTGGCTAACTTATATGTCTTATGATCCCCATGAATTCCTCTAATGACATTGTGCTTAGAATGAATGAATTTATCGTGTATAAATTGGAGATTATTTGGTAAAAGCTTATCAATGGCTTCACTTGTAAAAGCTGTCCAAATCTCACCTCGTAGATCTTGAAACTTATTTGGAGTAATAATATAAACACCTTCTAAAATTTTTGATTCTTGTATATTAAATTCAATAGCCATTATTATCTCCTATATTTTTCTTTTATACTCAATATTATAAGCTTCACACATTTTAATTCCAGCTATTTTAGCAATAGCATAAGATTCGTTTGAATAGTCTAATTTACCTTCCTTTAAATCAGTTTCCCTGATTATTTCACGATATTTTGGATAAATAGCCGTAGAGGCAATAAAAAGTATTTTTTTTACTCCATATAGGTAAGCATTATGAATTACATTGCACTCTATCATCAAATTTTGATAAATAAAATCAACCTTGTGGTTTATATTATCAAATATTCCCCCCACTCTTGCTGCCGATAATATGACATATTCGGGCTTCTCTCTAGCAAAAAAATCTTGTACTGCTTTTTGATTGATTAAATCAAGCTCTTCATGGGTTTTATAAACAAGGTTTGTATAACCTTGTTTTTGGAATTCTTGAAGTATGGCACTTCCAACCAAACCCCTATGCCCTGCAATATAAATTTTAGAATCTTTATGCATCAACATCCCTTTGTAGTATGTTTTATTGCGTGACATTTTACCATTTTGTACTTAAATCTCCCCCTTCAACTTCCTAATTTCAAACAACAGCTTAACATATCCACCCTTATACCAAGTTTTACTTGCTTTAATAAAAGCTTCTCCTAGTTTATAAGTAAGACATTCTTTTTCTTTTAAAGATTCTTGATAATCAGGATATGATTCTAGATTAGGGAGTTTAAGATTAGGATTCTTTTTAATAGCTTCTTGGTATTGTTGTTGTTCTTGTTTATGTTTATCTTTGATATAAGATAAAACATAAGGCATTCTAATATAGCCTAGTAAAGATTTAGAATTTTCTATCATAGCTTGTCCTAGTTTGTATGATAGATGATTGTGGATTCTATCTTTAGCAGTAGCAAGAGTATTAAGATAAGCAAGTTTTCCTTTAAAGTTAGAAGTGTTTTGAATGAAATGAGAAGTATTTGGATTAGAAATTAAAATCTTGTTTGCAGATTCTAGTTCTTTGGTTTTAGAATCTAATTGTTTTTTAGTGGAATCTAATTGATTCTTAGTTTGAATTAATTCTTGATTCTTTAATTCTAATTCCTGTAAAACATTAGATTCATATCCTAATTCTTTTTCAAGTTGTTTGGTGTGTAATTGTTTATTGATTAGATCTTGTTTAGCTTCTTGAATTTGTATTTGCTTTAATAGATTATCTTGTTCTAGATTCTTTATCTCTAGAGTTTGTTTTTTAATGGGGAGAGAAGAGAGTTCTTTAACTTTAGAATCAAGTTGTTGTTTAGTGGAATCTAATTCTTTTTGAGTGGAATTGAGTTGAATTTTAGCGGAATCTAATTGATTCTTGGTTTGGGTGAGTTGTTGAGTTTTAGAAGTTAATTCTTGAGTCTTAGTTTGGATGATTTGGTCTTGTTGATGGAGTTGGGTTGCTAGTTTATCAACAAATTCTACATTTTCCAAAGGTATTTTAATCTCAAATTGTTTTTCTAGCTTATATTGTTTGACAATCAATTCCACCTTGGGAACTTCTAAACGATGCATTTTAAGATTTTTAACCTTAAGTTTATTCTCTCTACTAAGCTCTTCCAAAACTTCTGCGGCAAGATTGTAAAGATGTTGCCAAACAATGTGATAGTTAAAATAAAAAGGACCTTTATAATCCACTACTTGATGATATTGTTTTGCTGTCTTTTTTATATGTGTGTGTGTAATGCCTTGCAATTCCCCTTTAGTGGTAATATGTTCCCTATAAGATTCCAAGGGGATGAGTACTACTCCAGGCTTTTTACAAAATGCAAATGGAGTTAACCCAGTTGTGGATACTTCTGATATTGCGATATCACACATCGAACAACATTGTATCTTTGTCCTATAATCATAACCACTTAAAGATTCCAATGCAATCTTTGTCCCATTTGGACTAAAAATAGCAAAAGAACTTTCAGTATATTCTCCACTATCTTTTACTTCAAAAACTTTCTTTATATTTTCTACAATTCTCCAAAAATCTTGCAAATTTTCTTTTACTTCTATTCTCTCTCCATCATAAGCTGTCATTCCATCTATAAAGACTTTAATGCTTGAAAAATATTGACTAAGATTTTTCAGTATTAATGGGATTCCTTCCCATTGCTCAAGCCATGCTCTCCTTTGTCCAGGAATACCAAACCATATAGAGAGATCAAATTCATTTTGCAATCTCAAATCACTTCTGCAGCTATCTGTGTAAACACTTGAAAATGATTTCACAAACTCTTTTTCATATGTGGTCATTACATAATCTATCGGCACTAAATAAAGCCATACCATAATATACTTTTCATTATCCAAGTGAGCATCATCGATACTATCCGGTTTGTAAAAAGGCTTAATAAATTTGATTTTATTTTGGTTTATATAGCCTGATACCCCAACATAATGCGAATACAGATGTGAAAAAAAATGATATGGACGATGATTTCCTAGAGCAAAAAGGAACTCTCTATTGTTTTCATCGCAAAACTCCTTTAAGTGGCAAATATTTTTTAATGCTCCTAAATTCAACCAATTTCCTTGAACCCTAAAGATATTGCTATCTATTATTAAATAATTTATAAAGCAATACTGCTGAACAATAATCCAAGGATGCTTAAAGTCTTTATCAACCATTAATAAAAAATTTGTTAGTCCGCCATCATAGAATGAACTTATAGCATAAGATTGAACATTATAAATCGGATGACAAAGCATAAACTCTCTATCTTTTGACTTTTGAATAGCAAAATCTAGAAGCTTATTATATTGTTTCTGTATCATATTAAATATCAACTCATTAGTTTCATTTTTGCTATATTTTTCACAACAATACTGTGTTATATTATTAAACATTTTCTCAGAATTCAAAACAATACTATCAATGTAATCCCTAACATTGTTTTCACTATTCTTCCTTACATTCTCATCTATGTTAATCATTCTAATCCTTTTATTGCTTAAATCTCTCTTTCAACCTCCTCACTTCAAACCACATCTTAACATATCCACCCTTATACCAAGTTTTATTAGCTTTTATAAAAGCTTCTCCTAGTTTGTAAGTAAGACATTCTTTTTCTTTTAAAGATTCTTTGTAATCAGGATAAGATTCTAAATTAGGGAGTTTAAGATTAGGATTCTTTTTAATAGCTTCTTGGTATTGTTGTTGTTCTTGTTTATGTTTTTCTTTGATATAAGATAAAACATAAGGCATTCTAATATAGCCTAGTAAAGATTTAGAATTTTCTATTATAGTTTCTCCTAGTTTATAGGAGAGATGATTGTGGATTCTATCTTTAGCAGTTCCATAGCGGAGAGTGAAGTTTAGTTCTTTAGTTTTGGAATTTAATTGGCTATTGGTTTGGGTGAGTTGTTGGGTTTTAGAAGTTAGCTCTTGTTTAAGAGAATCAAGAGAGATTTTATCGGCTTGAGGTTCATTATCGCTAGTTTTAGCTTCTGGCTGTTGCGAGTTTGACTGCGATTTATTTGATTGGACAATTCCTTCTTCTTGTTTTGTCAATAAAGCTTCTATTTCTTTTTTACAAGATAAAAACTCTTTATTGTTTGGTTGCGATTTTAAAGAATATTGAATAAATTTTAGGGCATTAGAAGGATTTTTTTGAAAAAGCGAAATCTTAGCTGCAATGTAGCTGATATAGGGATAATCCCCAGAAGAGCAGGAAAAGTAATTTTGAAATTGCGGCAAAAACACTACATATTGTCCCCACAAAACTCCCAACAATGTATCTATAAACTCTTCTTTCCTGTCAATTAAAATATTCTCTAGATATTTATTTGCCCTTTCAAGCTGCCCATCTTTCATCAATATATCCATCAACATCACTCTAAATGCAGAATTATTACAATCAAACTCCAATCCATTATTCACTAAATTAATTTTTGTCGAAATGTTAATGTTAAGCTTATTGCATGCCAAATCAAGAGCATAAGCACAACTAGCTGATTTCTGTATCCAATGCGCATCAAATCTATCAAAATAATTTAAAATGCTGTCAAAAATTTCTTGTATGGAGAAAAATTGATTAAAATTTTTTAACTCCGCATCACCAAGTGCTGCAGCAAATTTAGAATAAGTGGAATGATTAGCCAAAACCATTATTGCTTTTGACATCAAAACAATTTCATATATGGTGGTTTGCATCGTGTTAAAATTACTATGAAGCTCTGAAGCAATAAAAAATCTACCATCAAGTGAATAATCATTTAAAAATTCCTTAATGACCAAATTTGCCTTTGTATCTGCCCCAAATAAAACTACTTTTTTATTTTCTTTTTCAATAAAATATTTTATTGCATATATAGCAACTTCCATAGGAAAAACATATTTCATAACAATTGGAGAAAATATTTTTTTTCGAAAATATTTATTATAAATACTATCTCCGCCTCGCATATGAATAGCAACAAACTCTCCAAGTTCCTCTGCTTTTTTATCGCTCTCTCGTATTGCCTGCTTGTATTTGCTTTTAAAGGGAATGCTTCTAAATATTTTACCAAAATCTCTCAAATACTCTTTTTCATCCAAGTCTTTTAAATGTTTTTGATTTGGAATATAATAATTCATCACATAAGAACCCCAAGGCTTCTTATAGGGTTTATCATTTAATTCTTCAATGCTATTAAAACATAATACATTGGTATCACCTTTACCTAATTTCTCCTTATAAGAATGCTTATCAATAAAATCTTGCTCGAAAATCTCAATATCATCATCCAAAAAAACCCCACCAGGCTCATCTACTTTACGCCAAGTGTAACCGAATTTAAACCCAGTTTTTTGCGATAAATACATTGCAGTAATAAACGCGATCATTCTCGAACCAAAAGCATCCAACCTTCCAGCCACCAATATCCCTTTAATTCTTCTTTTAAAGGCAGAGATCTTAGCAATATTTTTAAAATCCAAAGAAAAAATCTGAATTTCACTAATTAATCTCTCTTTGTTGAATGATATGATTATTTCCCCAACACCATCCCCCAAAAAAATTTTTTGACCGACATTATCTTCGATATTATTCTGATAATATTTGACAATTATTTTCTGCACTTCTTCATTGTTAGCTTCATGATTTAAGGTTATTTTCAAGCATTCTAACTGGCATTCCTTATCAAGAAGAACAGACAAATAATTTTCATTGTTTTTAACTATACAATTAACCTCCTCTAGATCATCCATTTTCCATACAAAACTTCTCTCTCTATTGCAAAAATACATTTAAATATTACCTCCTTTATTAGCCACATTCGCCTTTGTAGCATTTGACCATTTAGAAACTGAACTTTGAAATGCCTTTTTACCTTTGGCTAATTCTATTAAATCCTCTTCTTTCCAAACCATACTAGGTTCTTTTTCATTAAAAAGCATTCTATTTTCATCCAATCAAATAATTAAACTTTTGCATAATATTTTTGTTATATTTTACAGCATCAAAATATTGTGCTTGTATCTCATTGTTTAAATACTTCTTCATGCCATAAATCAATCCATCTTCACTATTTTCCACAATCAACCCACCTTTATCTTTTAAAACACTTACATTACCAGGTATATCTGTAGCAACTATAGCCTTATCTAAAACCAAGGCTTCTAACAAAGTCATAGGTTGCCCCTCATGATTTGAGCTCATAACAAAACAATCGGCTCTTTTTAAATAAGGGAAAGGATTAAACATTCTTCCAAGTAAAAAAACATTTTTTTGTAGATTTAATTCTCTAATCAAGGATTGTAACTCATTCTTCAATGGACCATCACCTAGAATCAACAATAATGTTTTAGGATGTTCTTCATTAATAACCTTAAAGGCTCTTATCAGTTTAGCCTGATCTTTTTCCACAGAAAGTCTTGCCATATTTATAAAGATTTTATAATCCTTTTTAAAGTATTTATTTTCAACTTCGCTATCTAATTGCTCATTTGATTTTCTTATAATCCCATTATAATCGATTGTATTTTCTAGAAAATCAAATTTTGCTTCGCTTATATTATACTGCAATGCCAGATTCTTTTTGTTTTCTTCGCTAGTTTGCTTAGACACAGAAATAACCTTGTCATAATAATGATAACAATTAAAAATCTCCGCTAAATATGGATATTTTTTATTAAATTCTCCAAACATATCATTGTGTAAAAAGATTAGCTTCATACATTGAGCTCCATAGGCAAATAGTTTCGCCCAATACCTATTATACCCCTCAAAATTAATCACCACATCAAAACGACTCTCTCCATATAATCTTTGAAAATCCCTTTTATAAAGATGCCAATAAATCCCCTCTTGCTCCTTGTTAGATCTTTTGAGCTTATAAACAGGATGATTATCTAGCCAATCTTCTTCTAAAGTAGCATTTTTAGCTCCTACTCTAGGCAAAACCTGAACTTTATCCTTAATCACTTCAAACTGCTCCATTCTTTCAGGAAACATCTCAATAGTTCCAGGGTCAATCGCTAAACAAATACGATATTCTTCTTGATTGAGACTATTTACCAAATTTTGAATAGAACTCATAATGCCATTTGGCATCATTATTCCTGCATAAAACAATAAATTCTTCTTTTTATCGGGTTTATACAAAAACTTTTCATCATAATCATCAAAGAAAAAGAAATCCACAACACGCTTAGTAGCATTTCCATCTTCATAAGGGAAAAACTTCTCTTTTAAATGCTCATAACGATTCTTTTTACTTAAAAATTCTTCATTAGACAAAAGCTCTAACACCTCACCAATGTTATTGCAACGATTTTCACTCAATTCTTCAATTTCAAAGTATAATCCCCTCTCTTGCTTGTATTCTTCATAATCATAGACAAAATAGATAATAGGTTTATCTAGCACCATAAAATCAAAAGCAATGCTGGAATAGTCTGTAATTAAAATATCCACTATACTTAGAAGCTCATTAGTGTCTATATCCCTATCATTTGCACTACGAAAATCTAAATTCTTTCCCTCTATGTATTTTAGAGTCTCATAATGCCCTCTAAAAAGAACTTTAAAGGGCATCATAGAAAGCATTTTTAGATATTCCCCAATAGCTTCTGCTTCAAATTTTGCATTACCAAAAATCCCTCTAAATGTCGGAGCATAAAGCACTACTTTTTCTCCTTCCTTGATATCAAAACGAGCTTTCAATTCTTGATTTTTTTGAAGCGTAATATCTATCCTAGGATACCCCGTAATGAGTGCCTTACCACCATAAATGCCCTCTATGTCATAGTCTTTTATGATTACATTTTCCACAAAGTTGCTGGGGTTAATAATATGCGTTGTTTGTAAAAAGTTTCTTTGAGTATTATTGTGCTCCATAAACTTTGTTTTAATATATTTGCCAAGCATTTTCCATGGAGTTCCATGCCAAGTATTAAGATACTTTTGCTCCTCTCTTCTAATAAAATAAGATGGAAATGTTGAATTATTAATCAAAAACTCTGCTCTTGCAAGATATTTCAAATAAGCATCACTACTCTTTTTAATGCAAATTAAATTACGCATCTTTCTAAACTCAGGCTTAATATCTTGTGCACTATCAATAACCCAAATGTGTGTAAAATCTTTAAATTGGGGATGATGGATACAATATAAAAAAATTGCATAAGGATTACAACTCATCAATCTCCCATGAAAAGATTCATATAAAATTGTTTTAGTTAATATGGAGGTGTTTTCAAGATAATGTGTATATATTGCTTGTTGCTTAAAAGATTTATTTTTTAACTTTTTATCATCAACTCCATAAGGCTTTTGATAAGTTATTTGTTGTTCCAAGAATTCTTCACAAGCTTCTTGAAATCTTTCCATCATTTTTAAACAATATCCCAATCTATAATGCCAAAATTGTTTGTATTCACTGCTGCGATTAACTGCTTGCTGATAACTTTGAGCTGCTTTGCTATATTCTTTTTTTCTCTCATAAACAAACCCTAATCTATAATGTGTATAGGGTCTATGATAATTTATTTCTAATGCTTTGTTGTAATATTTTTCGGCATTATCCCAATCATATAGACGATCATAACTCATGGCTATTTTATAGAGAAAATCCTCATCTTCTCTAGCTTTACCATTTTGCTCATACCATTCCAAATAAGCACTATTTGCCTCTTTCCAATAGCCTCTTTGCTGATGAAAAACCCCCACGCCAAATCGCTTAGAATCTAGCTTACCATCTAACAACATTGCATTCTCATAAGCTTCCTTGGCTAAAGCAATATCACTTATGCCTTCTTCTTCCCTTTCATAACAAAAGCCCATTCTATAATAAAGCTCTGCATGAGTATGATCTTTATGCTCTACAAAATCTAATGCCTGTTGATACGATCTTGCTGCTTCTTGAAATCTAAGCATTACTTCAAGTGCAGCAGCCAAGTTCTTATAAAGTAGGAAACTACCCCCTTTTTTTGCAATTTTTACTTTAATATCTTCAACTTCCTTCCACCAAATTTTTGCATTTGTGCTACCAATTTGTTCTAAGTGATTCTCGACTTGGGACAATTGCCGTTGCCAATTTCTCATGTCTGATCTTAGCAAAACAGCTGACTCCATAAAATCTTTGGCGTTACTCCAATCTTGTTGTTTAAAATAACACATTCCAACCTTAAAGTGACATTTGGCATGATTATCCTTTGTCTTTAAGGCTTTTTGGTAATATTTTAGTGCTTTATTGTAGTCTTTATAGTAATGATAATATAGCATACCCTTTAAATAACTATAAAAAAATAATGGATTTAACACAAACACTCCTTTTTAACATTCTAATTTTATTTCTTGATATTTTTCCACAAACTCTTGCTCACCATACTTCTCTAATTCCGCAATAATTTTACTTTTGTTGCTATAGCCACCATTATTCAAAAGCCTACAAAGATAAACTATATAACCTTGCCTATCTATAATTTCAATGTTTGGAGTGTCCAAAATAGAGTTAAAATCCTTTTTGGGAACTCTCCAATCGTTACCATAATTCTCGCTAAGATACAATTCATAATCTAAAGCTCCATAATATTCACCATCTAGAAATTTATATTTTTGTAATTTAAAAGCTGCATTATTCCATCTATTTTTTGCACCCAGATGATAAGTTATATCGCCATCCCTATAATGTATAAAAATATCAATCATAATGCCATTAATATGTTTTAATTTTATAATCCCTTTTTTATTAAATTCATGCTGATAAAAAACCCCTTCTTTTAAAATGTTCTCTAAAACTTTGCAATTCATATCTTCTTCAAAAACTCCAACATCAATATCATAATCATGTGACAATATGCTTTTATTTCTGATGCAACCCAAAAATGTTCCACTGACCAAGAACATTTTAATATTAATCCTTTCAAATATTCTGCTAAGATCCTCTAAAGCTACTTGTGCCTCATAAGCCCTAAAAAACTTCTTTTTTTTATTTGATTTTTGTGGCATCGCTTCCTTGTCTAGTATTTTTTTCTGATAATAGTTTTTGGCTATTTCGTATTCCTCCACTTTAATGGCAATATCCATAATATAATCCCATGCTTTTAATGTTATGCTTGATATATCATATTTTTCTCTATATATTTGCAATATCTTTTGAAAGTCATGCTTGTTTTCGACCATTTTGCTAAGTATTATCAAAGTTTTTTCTCGTGGAGAATATTTTAATAACCCCAACAACAATGCAATAGCCTCCTTACTACTGCCCATCAAAAAAAGTATTTGCACTTTAAGATATGTAGCATCTGGGCATCTTGGGTATTTTGCCAAAAAAATATCAATAAACTTATTTGCCACACCATAATTTGCATAAAAAAACTCTAATTGAGCAATGTAAAAAGCCGCTAGATAACTCTTGCTTTGCAAAAATATCTTCAAGAAAAAATTTATTGCTTGATGATATTTTTTAAATTGCATAAAATATCCTATGCAATAGTATATAGGCTTAATACATGAAAATATCCCTTTGCTTTCAATATAAGTCTTTCTAAGACTTCTAGTAATATTCAAACCCGTATCCTCTCAATAATTTCCGTCGTAGAAATACTTGGGGTTCTTGGCAAATATACAACTTCAACAATATCGCTAAATTCATCAAATTTTCCTTCCCAATCATTTCCCATAACCAGTATATCAGCTTCATATTTAAGCAAATACTCTCTTTTTAATTCTAAGGATTCCTCTAAAAAAGTTTGTGTTACAAATCTAATAGAATCCACAATTGCCCTGCGTTCAAACTCTGTATAAAGAGGATACCTTCCTTTTTTAGAAAAATTCAAAGCATCTGATGAAACTCCAACATAAAGCTCATCTCCCAGCCCCATAGCTCTCTCCAAAATTTTCAAATGCCCATAATGAAATAAATCAAAAGTCCCAAAAGTTATTACTCGCTTCATTTAAAAAGCCCTAAATTTCAATATTAACAATATAATAGTAACCAGTAAAACATTAATAATAAATAAATAAATAAATAACTCCCACATTAACCAAAAAAATTTATCTATTTTATTATACAATTCTAAAATACAAAAAATATTAGGGATAATCTTGCTATTTTCAACCTCAAAAAAGCTCATTCAAAATGCTAAAAACTTTTACCCAAATTTATCGCACTGCAATTTAGCTCAAAAACATAAACCAAAAACAACTTTTCTGGGCTGGGGGTGCAAAAAATCCGGTAAAAATGCTCTTTTTCTTTCTAAAAAATTTGGCGGTAGCTACCTCTTGCTTGAAGATGGATTTATCCGCTCTTTTGGCTTGGGCATAGAGGGTTCTCCAAGCTTCTCAATCGTGCAAGATAATCTTGGAATCTATTATGATTCTACTACCAAAAGCCAACTAGAAAATATCCTAAACACCTATGATTTTAATACCAATCCTACCCTGCTAAAAACTGCTAAAGAAGCCATTCATCTCATCACCACACACCACATTTCTAAATACAATCACACTCCAGATGTTCCACAAAATTATTTTGCTCCCACAGATTCCACTCCCACAAGAATCCTCATCATCTCTCAAACCCAAAATGATTCTAGCCTAATTTATGGCAATGCCAATGCATTCACCACCGCCCAAATCATCCAAGATGCACTCACAGAAAATCCAAATTGTGAAATTTATCTCAAAATTCACCCCGATGTGCTAAGTGGTCGCAAAAAATCTGACTTCAATCCAAGCGAGATTCCCGCGCAAATCAAACTTATCTATGAAGATTTTAATCCCATATCCTTACTAAAGCACTTTAAAAAAGTCTATACCAAAACTTCTCAAATGGGCTTTGAATCCCTATTAGTAGGCTGTGAATGCGTATGCTATGGAATGCCCTTTTATGCAGGTTGGGGATTGACTATTGACAAACAAACTTGCCCTAGACGCAAACGCAAATTAAAATTAGAAGAAGTTTTTGCAGCAAGTTATATTCTTTATTCTCATTATTATAATCCCTTTTACGAAAGAAAAAGCGATATTTTAGATACCTTGCAAACCCTTATTTGCTACAAACATTACTATATAAAAACCCACAAAAAAGCCTTTATGTTTGGATTCTCCACTTGGAAGCATACATTTATCCCACCCTTTATGCCAAATTTTAATCCCAAAAATATTATTTTTATTAATCCCCTTTTTAGCTCTCATCTTAAAGTTGCATTCAAAAAAGGCTTACTCCAAGAAGCCCTTAAACAAAACTGCAAAATTTTCATTTGGGGGCGAAAATCCTTTAGCGAAATCGAAACCTTTGCCAAAGAACACTCAATCCCACTCACACGCGTAGAAGATGGCTTCATTCGCTCCATTTCATTAGGCTCTGATCTCACACGCCCTTTTTCTCAAGTCTTTGATGAATGCGGAATCTACTTTGATGCCACCACTCAAAGCGATCTAGAAACTATTCTGAACCACACCACCTTCAACCAAACTCTGCTTGAAGAAGCAAAAATTTTAAAAGATAAGATTCTTACAAGCAAAATCTCTAAATACAATACCAATCCTCATAAATTCCTCAATCTCCCCCCAAATCAACTCAAGATTCTAATCCCTGGGCAAGTGGAAGATGATGCCTCTATCATCTATGGTGCTAAAGGACGCACTAATTTATCACTACTCAAAGAAGTGCGAGAAAAAAATCCAAAAGCCTATATTCTCTACAAACCTCATCCTGATGTGCTAAGCGGAAATCGAATCGGAAATATCCCCTCTTCTATCGTGCTACAATATTGTGATGAGATTCTAATTGACATTAGCCTACCTTCTTGCCTAGAGGCTGTTGATGAAGTGCATACACTCACTTCTTTAAGCGGATTTGAAGCCCTACTATATGGCAAAAGGGTGGTTACTTATGGAATGCCCTTTTATGCAGGTTGGGGATTAACTATTGATCAACAAACTTGCCCTAGACGCACAAGAAAGCTAACGCTTAATGAGCTCATTGCCGGTGCTTATATCCTCTATCCTCGCTATATCCACCCAAAGACACTACAACTATGCCACCCAATTGCTCTCATTGATGCCCTAGAAGAAGAGAAACAAAAGCTCCAAAACAATCGTTTCTATGCTCTAAAAAAACGCCTTTACTCTCTCCTTTCAAGAAAATCCCAAAGGCTCTTACGCCTTTTAGCGATTAAATAAGATTCCTACTCCAATGCGATTAATCGAATTGTTATAGTCTCTTAAGCTCTCACCATAGCCATTAAAAAACTGCAAATAAAAATAAAGATTCTTATAAATAGGATAGGAATAATCTAGTAAAATAGAGCCACGATTATCGCTTCTTAGATTATTTCTCAAAGTCGCACTTACCAAATGCTTTTTCCACGCATATCCCACACTAAGCTCTCCATATCCCAAATATTTTGTAATATCCCTATTATCATCTTTATTAGGATCTTCTGGGATTCTATACCAAGCTTTAAGCGATAAGGCAAAATTCTCATAACTATAAATCCCTTCTATAAAGATTCGATCCCAACTTCTAGAATGCTCTAAATCTCCACCATTGCTTTGGTGCAAATAACCAAAATTAACTCGCTCAAAAAATAAATCATACGCCTTTAATGGATAGCTCAAATACAAACTTGGCGCATAATTACTTTCCCTAAAAGGCTTAGAATTATCTGAATCATAAAGCTGCCAAAAACTCTGCTGCGTATAGGCAAAATACAAATCCAAATCCTTAAACACCAAATCATTATACAATCGCTTTTTAATGCTAATTTGAAATTTTGTCTCGGTTTGTTTGCCTTGATTGGGTTCTTTTGAGGTGCTAATATTGGCAGGTAAAATATAATTAAATCCATCTGGCTCAAACCCCAAAATCCCTCCCATAAAGCGATTTCTCTCAAACCTCCCTTCATATGCACTCTTTTCTATATTAGGAGATGCATTAGTTATAGTCGCCTCTTCTTTTAAAGCCTTAGCTAACTTGCTTTTGTCTTGATTCTCTATTGCTTGTTTTTTGGTCTGATTTGAATCTTCTTGGTTTGAATCTTTATGAATAATCGTCAAATAAATTTTCTCATCTTTTTCTACCTCTAAGGTAATATGCTTTGATTCTTTACTATCAAGATTAAGCACTTTTTTAACCCTCATTTTTTCATCCAAAACAAGAATTTTTAGATTTTTTTGTGGCAAAAACTCTAAATCTCCAATCCCTTCAAACTCCGCCCCAAAAGCAAAAATACCAACCCAAGCTAAAAATAAAATTTGTCTTATCATTGCTAAATCAAAATTCTCTCCCATCAAAGTTTTAAAATTTATCATTATACAAGTAAATAAAAGATAGAATACTTAATTTTAAATTCCAAAAAACAAAAAATAATTTAAAAGTGGCTAGAGTAAAATGAGAGATGTTATTGAGGCGTTATTTTTTAGAGAACTAAAAACGCGTTTTGGAAAAAACCGAAGATTAGGGTATTTTTGGGTCATTGGTGAGCCTATGACACATATCCTCTTTTTTCTTATTGTTTTTACTCTCATTCGCGCAAGATCTATTCCACAAGTCCCAATTGAAATGTTTTTAGTAACAGGATTTGTGCCCTTTTTTATGTTCAGAAATATCGTAACACAGATTATGGCTGGAGTGCAAGCCAATCGCGCACTCATTGCTTACAAACCTGTTAAACCCATTCATATTTTCATAGCTAGAGCACTTTTAGAAATGGGGATTTATTTTTCTGTTTTTATCCTTTTTATGGTGTTATTTGGCTGGTTTTTGGATTTGCCGATTCTCCCCATTCATTTTTTGGAAGTTTTTATTGCCTTTTTGGGATTGGCTTTTTTAGGCTTTTCTCTAGGGGTTTGCTTGGCTTTTTTAAATAGCGAGTTAGAATACGCGCAAATTTTTATTAACTATGGAATAAATATCTTGTATTTTGGATCGGCTGTTTTATATCCTTTGTGGATTCTTCCTGATCATATTGTAGAATTCCTGCTTTATAACCCTGTTTTACAATTTCTTGAGCTTTTAAGAGAAAATTATTTTGATGGTTATCCAAAGATTGAAGGTATTAATTTTGCCTATCCCTTTTCATTTAGTATTATTTTGCTTTTTATTGGGCTTTGGTTTTATTATTTCCGCTACAAATATCTAGGACAAATCCGATGATACAGCTTAAAAATCTCACCAAATCCTACCCACTTAATAGTGGCAAAAGACATTATGTCTTTAAAGATCTAAACTTCACTTTCCCTGATAATTGTAGCATTGGATTAATGGGCAGAAATGGCGCAGGTAAATCCACTTTAATGCGAATCCTAGGGGGTATGGATATGCCTGATAAGGGCAAGGTAATCACTGATAAAAAAATCTCTTTCCCTATTGGGCTTGGCGCATTTTTTCAAGGCACACTCACTGCAAGAGATAATATTAAATTTCTTACACGCGTTTATGGTTACAAAGGTGAAGCACTCAAAGAGAAAATTGCCTTTGTAGAAGAATTTGCCGAGCTTGGAAAATTCTTTGATGAACCTGTTAATGTGCTTTCATCGGGAATGAGAGCTAGAGTCTCTTTTGGAATGAGTATGGCGTTTGATTTTGATTATTATCTCATTGATGAAGCAGGAGCCGTTGGTGATCCAGCCTTCAAAAAAAAGAGTGCAAAACTTTATCAAGAAAAACTCAGCAAATCTAAGGTCATTCTTGTTTCTCATAGTCTTTCAGAGATTCGCAAATGGTGCGATAAAATCATTCATCTTGATAATGGAGTGGTAACAATTTATGATGATGTGGAAGAAGGCATTAAAGCCTATCAAGGAAAATAAATGGAAAAGTTAAAAATCTTGTTTCAAAAGCCAAAGGCACAAAAAATTTCAACCTATCTAAAAAGCTTTAAAATCGTATATATTCTTATGATTCCAGTGATTTTATATTATTTATTCTTTGCTGCAGATAGGTATGTGAGCTCTATTATTTTAAGTGTGCGTTCAATGAGCAATGATATTGCCCCCGTTAGCGGTTTGGCTTCACTTGTAGGAATTAACGCGGGTGCTAGAGAAGATGTTCTCTTTTTGCAAGAATACATTCACTCACTAGATATGCTAAAGATTCTAGAGAAAGAAGTGCATCTAAAACTTCTCTACCAAGCACAAAAAAAAGATCCTTTTTTTGCGCTCACACAACAATCAAGTCAAGAAGATTTTCTTAAGTTTTATCAAAATCGAGTTAAAATCATCTTTGATGATGTTTCTGGACTCTTAAAAGTTGAAGTTGAAGGTTTCACTCCCCAAGATTCAGAAATGATTGCTAATGCAATCTTAAAAGAATCCGAACGCTTTGTGAATGAAGTTTCTCATAAGGCTGCTAGAGAGCAAATGGCATTTGCCGAAAAAGAATTACTGAAAGCCAAAGAACGATTGCAAAATGCCAAAAACAATCTTTTAGCTTTCCAAGCGCGTTATGGAGTTTTTGATCCCCTAAAACAAGCTGAAGCTAAAGCAAGCCTTACTAACACGATTGAAAGTCAAATTTCTACCAAAGAAACCGAACTTGCCACGATGCGTAGCTATCTTAACGAAGATGCTCCTCAAATCGTGATGTTAAAATCCGAAATTGACGCACTAAAAAAACAGCTTGACAAAGAAACTTCCAAGATTGTCTCCACCAAAAGCAGCAAAAGATTAAACGATCTTGCCGCAAAGTTTCAAGATCTAACCATTGAAGCACAATTTGCACAAGATGCTTACACAGTGGCGCTAACCTCCATAGAAACCACACGCATTGAATCAAGCCGTAAAATCAAACAGCTTGTTGTGATTCAAGGGGCAAACAAACCAGAATCCCCAACCTACCCAAGAACACTGTATAATATCATCACTATTTTTGTCATTCTTTCAGTGATATATGGAGTCGTTAAACTAATTACCATGATTATAGAGGAGCACAGATACTAATGAAAAAATTATTCCAAATCTTATTAATAACTATTTTTGCTACACATTTTGCTTATGGAGTTGATGTTTCTTCTATCACGGGTATTCCCAGCACTTCTGCCACTCAAAATACTCCAATGGATTTGCAAATCTCAAATCCCAGTACCACACCTAATGCTTCCACGCAAACGATGCAGACTGCTCAAATCCCCATTCTCCCACCTGTATTTGGTGCAAATCTCTTTAATGGAAACTTTACTAAAGCCTCTCAATCTCTTTATAATCCTGATTACAAAATTGCCATTGGCGATAAGATTAACTTTAGAATGTGGGGGGCAGTTGAATTTCAACAAGAATTAATGGTGGATTCACAAGGCAATGTTTTTGTGCCTGGAGTAGGCGCAATCAATTTGCTTGGAGTGCGCAATGGAGATCTTGTTAAAGTATTAAAACAAGGTATTTCTAAGATTTACAAAAAAAATGTATTTGTTTATGCTGATATGAATGTTTATCAAAATGTCTCGGTTTTTGTAACTGGAAGTGTTAATAAACCCGGACTCTATCAAGGACTAAGCTCTGATTCCATTATTCAATATTTAGACAAAGCCTCTGGAATCAATCTGGATTATGGAAGTTTTAGAAATATTGAGATTCTAAGGGATAATAAAGTGGCTTTACAGGTGGATTTGTATGATTTTCTCTTTAGTGGAAAAATGAAACTTTTTCCTTTTAGAACGGGCGATGTAATTTTAGTAAAAAACCTTGAAAGCTATGTTTTTGTCCAAGGTGATGTGCAGAAACCTTTTAGATTTGAATTAAAAGATGATATTAAAACCCTAGAAGATCTTGCAAGAATCTCTGGAGCAAAACCTATTGTAACTAATGCAATTGTGCGTTCCTATCTTGCTAACAATAAAATCGATATTAACTCTTACAAGCAAAAAGAATTTGCAAGTGTTGCTTTAAAAGTCGGCGATGAAGTAGAGTTTCGCCCTGATTATAGCGCAGAAAATATTACCATTGAAATTCAAGGTGAGCATAATGGAATGCACTCAATGGTTGTTAAAAAGGGCACTACCCTTGCAGAAGTTGCACTTAAAATCAAACCCAACCCACAATCTAATCTAGATGCCATTCAAGTCTTCCGCCAAAGCGTTTCCCAAACGCAGAAAAAACTCATTGAAGCTCAATTAAAAGAACTAGAAACTCTAGCACTCACCTCCTCATCTGTAACCGCCCAAGAAGCTTCTATGCGTGCAAGTCAATCTAAAATGGTGCTTGAATTTATTGAGCGCGCAAAAAGTCTCACACCAAAGGGTCAAATTGTGCTTGAAAACAAAAGTGCCTATGCCACTACGGTTCTTGAAGAAGGGGATGTTATTAATATCCCAACTAAAAACAATCTTGTCTTGGTGCAAGGAGAAGTGGCATTGCCTGGTGCTTTTATCTATGAAGAAGACAAAAATCTTAACTATTATATTAAGCTTGCTGGAGATTTCACAGAAAGAGCTAATAAAAAGCGTATTCTTGTTATTCGCGCCAATGGAAAAGCAGAACGCTATGATTCAAGCTGGTATTCCTTTGCAAGTGCGCCAAGTCTCAAACCAGGCGATTCCTTGCTTGTCTTACCTGCCATTGAAACAGGTAGAGGATTGCAAATCACAAGTGTCTTAGCGCAAATTCTTTATCAAATTGCTATTGCTACAAGCGTAGTTTTAGATATTAACAAATAATTAATTCATGCAGCTAAAAGAGGTCATACAACAATTTCAGAATCGCAAAATTCTCCTTTTGCAAGGTCCTGTTGGACCCTTTTTTTATCGTTTTGCCAAGCTATTGTCCTTAAAAAATCAAATTTACAAAATTAATTTTAATGGAGGAGATTTTCTTTTTTATCCCTTGAAGGCTAAATCCTATCGTGGTTCCCTAGCTAACCTTGAAACTTTTTTACAAGAATTTTGCAAAACCTATCATATTGATTGCGTGATTATGTTTAATGATTGTCGCCCTATTCATAAAATTGGAGTAAAAGTTGCCCAATCGCTCAATCTCCAAACTTATATTTTTGAAGAAGGTTATATCCGACCTAATTTCATCACTTTTGAAAAAGATGGTGTCAATGCCAATTCCACTTTACCTAAAGATTCAAATTTCTACCTTACTTACAAAAACAAACCCGCTCAAGAAGAAAAAAATGTCCAACATAGCTTTAGAAATATGGCTTGGTTTTCCTTTCTTTATTGGTTTGGGGCTTTTTTATTAGGCTGGTATTTTAACAACAAACTCCACCATAGGAGCTTGAGCTTTACAGAAATGTTTCCTTGGTTTTTATCGCTTTTTAGAAAACATTGGTATCGCTTTAGCCAAAAGGAAGATAGAGATTTTATTTTAGATTCTAAGAAAAACTATTTTGTTGTTGTCTTGCAAGTCTATAATGATACGCAAATCAAAAATCATTTTGAAGGCAGACGAATTGAGAATTTTATCAAAAACTCTATCCGATCTTTTGCAAAATATTCCAAAAAACAACATTTTCTAGTCATCAAACACCATCCAATGGATAGAGGCTATAAAAACTATAAAAAATTCATCAAAAGACAAACGCGCAAATACAATGTAAGTCAAAGAGTGATTTACATTCACGATATCCATCTTCCAACTCTATTAAAAAATGCTCTTGGTTGCGTAGTTATTAACAGCACAACAGGACTTTCAAGTATTCTTCATAAGTGCCCCACAAAAGTTTGTGGAAACGCCTTTTATAATATCCAAGGACTAACCTACCAAGAATCACTTAATAAATTTTGGAAAGCGGCAAAAAAATACAAAATTAATCAAACCCTTTTTGAACGCTTTAGAAGTTTTCTTATTGATAAGGTGCAGATTAATGGAAGCTTTTATGGCAACTTAAGCTAACTAATCCATTTTCCTTTCCCACTCATACGCATTTTTACAAATAAGATCTAAATTATTATATTTTGGTCTCCATTCCGTGTGAGTTAGAATTTTATCATTATCACTCACAAGCATTGCAGGATCTCCTGCTCTTCTTGGTTCAATCTCAACTTTAAAATCTATTCCACTGACCTTTTTTACACACTCAATGACTTCTTTAACGCTAAATCCAACTCCATACCCCACATTATAAGTTTGCGAAACCCTCTCTTTTTGTAAAGTTTTAAGACACTCAAAATGTGCTCTTGCTAAATCATCAATATGAATATAATCACGAATGCAAGTCCCATCTTTTGTTGCATAATCCTCACCAAAAATCCCCATTTTATCGCGCTTTCCACAAGCGCACTCACACGCTACTTTAATTAAATGAGTGGCATTCTTGCTTCTTTGCCCAAGCCCTCCCTCACTCAAAGCACCTGCAACATTAAAATATCGCAATATCACGCTCTTAAATTCTGGATTTGCCACTTCAAAATCTCGCAAAATCTTTTCAACCACAAGCTTTGATTCTCCATAAGGATTAATCGGAGCAGTTTGTGCAGTTTCTATTATTTTCTGTGTTGTGTTTGGCTCTCCATAAACTGCTGCAGTTGAACTAAATAAAAACTCATTAATCTTAAATTTTGCAACCATTTCCAAAAGATTAAGAGTATTAGCAACATTGTTTTGATAATACTTCAAAGGATCAAAAACTGATTCAGAAACGACTAAACTCCCAGCAAAATGGATAATAGCATCAATTTTTTGTTGAGAAAAAATTTTCCCTAAAATAACTTTATCACCAAAATCTCCGCTAATAAACTCCACTCTACTGGGAAATTTCTTTTGCAAAAACTCCACATTCTCACTAAATCCTGTGCAAAGATTATCCAAAATTACAATTTTACAATCACTCTCTTTTAAAAAACAATGTGCTGTGTGCGATCCAATAAATCCAGCTGCCCCAGTAAAAAGATAAACTTGCATTGCTACTCCTTATAATTGCCTTCCAATAGTTTGTTCATTTAGACGCTTCCGCAACATCAAATCAATGATTGGCTGCTCTCTTGAATTCGCTCTTTTGCAATGATCTTTTTGAAAAAAATCTGTGATTTTAATCACAATCTTAGCCCACTTCTTATCTCTTTCTCTCCACGCGTGAGAAGAAACTGATTCCCAAGCATAGCCATTAAAAAGTGTTGCATTAACAAAATGATCTAATGCCCTAACACCTTGACGCACACGGCTAACTTGACCAAATGTTCCAACAAACACTATGAGTAAATAGCCAATAATCATCAAAGGCACTAAAGCACACAAAAGCAATGTTCCTGCTAACTTTTCTTTCATTTTTAGCTAATTTTCTCTTTTGATAAATTTAATATTCATTCCATTTGCTGATCGAATCGTAAGCCTTCCTACAACATCTGGCACAAAATTTTCTTGTAATTCTAGTCTATATTCCCTTAAAATATTTGCCAAAATCAAAATGGCTTCTTGCATAGCAAAGCCTTGTCCAATGCAAATTCTCTCCCCCATTCCAAAGGGCAAATAAGTGTCTTTTTTAATCTCTCTCTCAAAGCGTGTAGGATCAAACTCGTGAGGATTCTCCCAATAATCACTATGTCTTTGGATAAGCCAAGGAGCCACTACAACTCCTGATCCATTTTGAACTAATTTATTGCGAATCTCTGTCTCTTTTTTAGCTGTTCTTGCAAAAAACCCAACTGGCGGATAAAGTCGCAATGACTCTTTAAAAACATTGGTTAAATATTTCATTTTTCTTAAATGCCCAATATTAAAATCTTCCTTGCCTGCCACATTAATAATCTCTTGATAGGCGATTTCTTGTTCTTTTGGTGATAAACTTAGAATATAAAGTGTCCAAGTCAATGAACTAGCTGTAGTTTCATGTCCTGCTAAAAAAAGCATAGCCACTTGATCTAAAATCTCCTCAAAACTAAAAGGCTTGCCACTTTCTACTTCAATTACCGCTAAAAGCGAAGAGAGAATATCTTGATATTCCCCTATCTCTCCTTTATGAAAAGAATCATAACGCGGTTTAATAATATCACTTAAAACTTTTCTAATAATCTCTCCAGCTTTAACGCGCTTTCTCTCTCCAAAAAGATTCACTAACCATTTTGGAATGCAAAACATTTTTTTAATAGCTGTATGAATAGTTTCTTCTTGAAAAGTCACAAAAGCTTCTAAAACCTGTTTGCCCTTAGCCTCATCAAGCTTTTGGGACATAATGGTGCGAAAAATCACATCAGCTGTTACAAAAGTCATTAGCTCATCAACTTCAATCACCGCTTTATCTGGATAAGCCCTAAATTTAGCCATCAAATCACTAACTGCATCACTCATTAAACCAAATACTTTAGTGATTCTTGCTTGTTCAAAAGAGGGTCTTAAAAGCTCCCTTTGTTTTTTCCAAACTTCCCCGTTAGTTGTAAAAATACTCTCACCAAGCAAAGGACTTAATAACTCGTGCAACAAATTACTTTTAGGGAATTCTCTTACTTCATCTACCATAATGCGTCTCACATCTTGTGGGTGATTTGCAATATATAAATCAAAGCCTGGCATTTTCACTCTGCCTGATTTCATCTTATAGCTTCTTTCATACAATCCATCAAGCCATGAACGTCTTTTTAAGAGAAAAGTTGTCAATAAGGAAGCCTTAGTTTTGTGTGGTTTTGGAAAAAATGGACACTGCCCCATAACTACTCCTTTACCTTTTGTTCTAAAGTTTTTACTCCACTAATAAAATTAAAATAATTGTATTTGCCATCAATCTCTGTTGCATACAAATACAAAAAATGCGCCAAATACCAATTATACCGAATCTTCTTATAGGTTATGGGCGTAAAAAGTTTATGAAAGCGTGGCGAGAGATAAAGTGGTGGAGATTTCACGCTTAGCCCTGAAGCCTTATAATAATCAAGCATTGCAAAACAAGCTCCATCAATCTTTGAAGTATAATCGCACCAAAATATTTCCGCATTTCCTGCCACTTCCATTTCTCTCCTAAAGGCTTCACAATACTTTTGAAAACTAACAAGCGGAATACACTGCCCAAGCATTAAAACCTTAAAATTTTTTAGATTCAAATTCTCATTTTTAGCAACTTCTGCGACTTTGGCGATAACACTTATTGCCAAAATAGTTCCTACACTATGTGCACATAAAATCACTTCATAATGAGTTGTTTTTTGATTCTCTCTAAGAACTTTTAAGATTTTTTGGCTAAATTCCAAAGTAAGATTTGGAATTTCATTAATCTTGCCTGTAGCATATTTAGCGCAAAATACATAAATATTAGACAACCAAAAAACCGCAAATCTCTTGCCACACCACAAAATCCCCTTTGTTCCAATCCACAAACAAGCCAGAATCATAGCTATAGCCACATATGAATTCCACTCTTTTATCCAAACAAACAGACCATAAGCAACCACGAAGCATAAAACATAGCCACCAATAAAATAAACAATCGGATAAAATCCAGCTAAAAGCTGCGTTCTTGATTTTTGAGTAAAAGTCTTAACAATTCCAGAAAAAATATAAGCTTTTAAAAAATAAATAAAATCACAAACAAAGTTCCACAAAGTCTTTGACCAATATTTTCTTACAACCTTATCCCAAGTTAAAAAATGGTAATTTGTTTGAGATTCTTGTGAGGTAATTTGACAAAAAACTTCCTTATTGTGAGTTAAATGGCAGGGAGAAATTTCTAACCCAAAATGGCTAATGGAGTTTTGCTTTACAAGATTCTCTTTTAATAAAGCATAATAATAACGATAACTGCGAGGATCATATCCTGCAATGTAAAACACATCTCTTTGAAACATTGCCACACTTTTTAAAAACTATAAAGATATTATAAAATATAAAACTTTAAAGACAGATAACATAAGCTCTGTAAAATTATTTCAAAGATAAAATTAAGAAAACAATGGGGTGGGCGATGGGAATCGAACCCACGACCCTCAGGACCACAATCTGATGCTCTAACCGACTGAGCTACGCCCACCATTGATAATAAGTTTTAAAAAGAAGTGGTCGGGGCGAAAGGATTCGAACCTTCGACCCCTTGGTCCCAAACCAAGTGCGCTAACCAGACTGCGCTACGCCCCGACAAGCAAAAAGGACTGAAATTATAATCTTTAAGTGATAAAAAGTCAAGAATATTTAAAAGATTCTATCCTTGAAAATCCAAGGATAGCAATCTAGTCTTAAAGTGTATTTTCTAAAAGCGTATTTAATCGCTTCACAAAAGCATTCACATCTTTAAGTTTTCCGCCTTCTAGTAGTTTTGCTTCTTCTAATAATAAATGTGCGATTTCTGGAATCTTTGCAGAATCGTTATTCAAAAGCAATTTAGTTAAAATCGTATGGTTTGGATTAAGCTCTAAAATAGGTTTAGGCTCTACCATCTCTGTGCCCATACCCATTGCACCCATTTGCTTCATCATTTTCATCATTGCAGCACTTGGATCATCAGGATCAGCCACCACACAAGAAGGTGCATCCACAAGCCTATTGCTTAAGCGCACTTCTTTAACCTCATCGCCTAGCACTTTTTTAAACTCTTCTAAAATAGTTTTATATTTTTCTTGTGTTTCTTTATCCACTTCTTGTGTGCCCAAATCTTCCAAAGCCTCTTTAGAGGTAATAGAACGCAATGGAGTCTTATCAAACTCATTTACCATTGGCATTACAAATCCATCAATCTCTTCTGCAAAAAATAAAACTTCTATATCTTGCTTTTGATAGCTTTCTAAAAGTGGAGAATTTTTAAGCAATTCTAAATCCTCCCCTTGCAAATAATAAATCGCTTTTTGCCCCTCTTTCATTTGCTCTTTATAAGCTTTAAAGGAAATTTCTTTTCCTTCACTTTTATTTGATTGGAATCGCAAAAGTTCTAACAATTTCTCTTTATTTTCAAAATCACTATAAACACCTTCTTTTAGGCATCTTCCAAATTCTTTATAAAATTTTGCATATTTTTCCTCATCTTTTTGGAGCGATTCAATCTCACTAATAATTTTCTTTGTTGAAGCTGATTTGATTGTAGCTAAGATTCTATTTTGTTGCAAAATCTCACGACTAACATTCAAAGGTAAATCCTCGCTATCAATAATACCTCTAACAAAACGCAAATAAGGCGGTAAAAGCTCTTTATCATCATCTGTAATAAACACGCGTTTAACATAAAGCTTTACACCACTTTTATAATCCACGCGATAAAGGTCAAAAGGTGCTGTTTGTGGAATATAAAAAAGTGTAGTGTATTCTAAACTTCCTTCAACTTTAGTGTGAATCCAAGCCAAAGGTTCATTTGAATCATAGCTCAAGCTTTTATAAAACTCTTTATATTCTTCATCTTTAAGATCTTTTTTAGCTACTCTCCAAAGCGCTGAAGCTTTATTGATTTGATCACATTTTTCTTCTTTAATTTCTTTTTTTGAATCCCCTTCACCTTCACTTTTTGTTTCAGTGTAGTGTAAGAAAATTGGGAATGGAATATGATCAGAATATTTTTTGATAATCTCTTCAATTCTCCAGCGACTTGTAAATTCTTTTTCATCTTCTTTTAAATAAAGTTTAATCTCACTTCCTTGCCCTTCTTTTTCGCATTTTTCAATCTCAAATTCTCCACTTCCATCACTAATCCAAGCATAAGCTTGAGATTCTCCTGCTTTTTTAGTAGTTACGATGATTTTACTTGCTACCATAAATGCTGCATAAAATCCAACCCCAAATTGCCCAATAAGTGCTGAATCTTTTTTCTTATCACCGCTTAATTTAGAAAGGAAATTTTTTGTCCCACTCTTTGCAATTGTCCCTAGATTCTCAATCAAATCCTGCTCATTCATACCAATCCCATTATCGCTAATAGTTAGGGTATTTTTCTCTGCATCAAAGCTAATTTCAATTTTAGGTTGAAAATCTAAAGTCTTTAATTTCTCATCCGTTAGCGTAAGATATTGAAGCTTATCAAGCGCATCAGAGGCATTGCTCACAAGCTCACGCAAAAAGATTTCTTTATTGGAATAAAGGGAATGAATCATTAAATCTAAAAGCTGATTCACTTCAGTCTGAAAGGTATGTTTTGCCATTTTTAATCCTTTTTTAAAAATTTAGTGGAATTATAACACAGAGCTTCCAAAAAATCAACAAAGTTTATATTAATGCACTAAAGTTTATTGATACAATAAAAATAAAATAATATAGCTATTAAGTATTCAAGGATAATCTTTATTGCTTTTACTCCAAAATCACCCCTGCAAAAATTACTAAATTTCAAACCACATTATTAGCAGTGATGATTAACTTTTACAATGTGAATTTAAAAAATGTTTTTGGTATAATATTTGGTTATTTCATTTCATAAGGAAAAACTTTGAATCCACAAAATGCATCACCACTAGATCATATCATTATTACTAATGCCAAAGAAAATAATCTCAAAAATATCCACCTTAATATCCCTAAAAATAAGCTAGTAGTGCTTACTGGACTTAGTGGAAGTGGCAAAAGCACCCTAGCCTTTGATACGCTCTATGCAGAAGGACAAAGACGCTATATTGAATCACTCTCAAGCTACGCAAGGCAATTTTTGGATAAAATTGGCAAACCTGATGTGGATAAAATAGAGGGATTAACTCCTGCCATTGCTATTGATCAAAAAACCACTAGCAAAAATCCTCGCTCCACGGTTGGAACTATTACAGAAATTTATGACTATTTGCGTTTGCTTTATGCGCGCGTTGGGATTCAACACTGCCATTTATGTGGAAAGCCTATCTCTCAAATGAGTGCTAGTGATATTATCGCTCAAGCTCTCAAAATCCCCGAAGATTCAAAAGTGCTAATCCTATCTCCACTCATTCGCGAAAAAAAGGGAACTTTTACAGATAAACTAGAATCATTGCGACAAAAAGGCTATGTGCGAGTGCAGATTGATGGAGTTTTAGCAAGGCTAGATGAAAATATTGAACTCTCCAAAACGAAAAAACACACCATCAAAGTCGTGATTGATAGAATCACAATTAAGCCTGAAAATAAAGAAAGAATTGCTCAAAGCATTGAAAAAGCCCTTAAAGAATCTTATGGTGAGGTAGAAATAGAGATTTTGGGAGAAAGTAAAAATCAGTTAATCCATTTTAGTGAGCACTTAGCTTGTTTTGATTGCAAAGTTTCTTTTAATCCGCTAGAACCTCTTAGTTTTTCATTTAATTCCCCCAAAGGTGCTTGTCCAAAATGCGATGGACTTGGAATCCGATATAGCATTGATGTCAAAAAAATCCTTGATAGCTCTCTACCTTTAGAATCAGGCGGAATCAAAATCATTTATGGCTTTAATAAAAGCTATTATAATGAGCTTTTTAAAGCAATGTGTCAAGCCAATGGGATTGATTCTAAAGCTTCTTTTGAAGATTTGCAAGAACACCAAAAAAAGCTTATTTTATATGGCAATAGCCAAGATATAGAATTCACTTGGAAAAGCACTAAGCTTAAGCGACCTTGGAGTGGGATTTTAGCGATTGCTTATGATATGTTTAAAGACAATAAAGACTTAAGTGATTATATGAGCGAAAAGGTTTGTGAGGATTGCTTAGGGCATCGGCTTCTCCCCCAAAGTCTTGCTGTCAAAGTCACTAACAAAACTATTGGAGATATTTTAGATATGCCAATTAGTGAATGCTATGGATTCTTTGCCAATGCTCAAAACTTTGATTATTTTGATAACCAACAAGCAATGATTGCCGCACCCATTTTAAAAGAAATTTGTGAGAGACTTTATTTTCTTTATGATGTTGGGCTAGGATATCTTAGTTTGGGGCGTGACGCAAGAAGCATTAGCGGAGGAGAATCACAAAGAATCAGAATCGCAAGCCAGATTGGGAGTGGTCTAACAGGTGTTATGTATGTGCTTGATGAACCAAGTATTGGTTTGCACGAACGAGACACTTTAAAACTCATCAAAACCCTAAGAAGTTTGCAACAAAAGGGAAATTCGGTTATCGTTGTAGAACACGATAAAGAAACCATAGAACACGCCGATTTTATTGTGGATATAGGTCCAGGTGCAGGGAAATATGGCGGAGAAGTTGTCTTCAGCGGAAATCTCACGCAACTTCTCTCAGGCTCCACCCAAACTGCTCAATATCTCAATGGCACAAAGAGAATCGAATATTTTATCCGCCGCAATCAAGAAGATTGGCTTACTATTAAAAATGTTAATATCAATAATATTCACAATCTTAATGTTGAAATGCCACTTAAAAACTTTGTTTGCATTACAGGTGTAAGTGGAAGTGGCAAAAGTTCTCTAGTGCTTCAAACTCTGCTTCCAGTTGCGCAAGAACTACTCAACAATCGCAAAAAAGTCAAAAAAGTTGATGGCGTGGAGATTATAGGCTTAGAAAAGCTTGACAAAGTCATCTACCTTGATCAAAGCCCAATTGGGCGCACACCGCGCTCAAATCCCGTAACTTATACAGGTGCAATGGATGAGATTCGCCAAATCTTTGCACAAACCAAAGAAGCACAAATCCGCAACTATAATATTAGTCGCTTTAGCTTTAATGTCAAAGGCGGAAGATGTGAAAAGTGTCAAGGGGAAGGAGAAATTAAAATTGAAATGCACTTTTTGCCAGATATTTTAGTCAAATGCGATTCTTGTCAAGGAACGCGCTATAATACACAAACTCTAGAAGTAGAATACAAAGGAAAAAATATTGCTCAAGTTCTAGAGATGAGTGTTGATGAGGCGTGTGAGTTTTTTGCTAAGATTCCAAAAATCTACCAAAAACTAAGGACACTTAAAGATGTCGGGTTAGGCTATATCACGCTAGGGCAAAATGCCACAACACTAAGTGGTGGGGAGGCTCAAAGAATCAAACTTGCTAAAGAGCTAAGTCGCAAAGACACCGGCAAAACACTCTATATTTTAGATGAACCAACTACAGGACTGCACTTTGCTGATGTTGATAGACTCGTGCATGTCTTGCATCACCTTACTGATTTAGGCAATAGTGTAATTGTAATTGAACATAACCTAGATATGATTAAAAATGCCGATTTTATTATTGATGTGGGACCTGAAGGAGGAAGTGGAGGAGGAAACATAGTGGATAGCGGATCTCCAGAACATATTGCTAAAAGATACAAAAAAACAGGTAGTCATACGGGAAAATTCCTAGCCAAAGAGCTTGGAATCTAAGCGTATTTACCAAGAAAGCTAGGGAAAGAAACCCTACTTCCCTCCACTGCGATGCATAGGATGCTGATAATCAGATTTATCACAACCTGTTGCTACAAAAGCCACAAAAATAACACCAATTAAAAATAAAATTTTTTTCATTTTAACTCCTTATAATTTCACAATTTTTGCACCAAATCCACCAGACTTTGGCGGTGCATCTGTAAATTCCACAACTTTTGGATGCTTTTCTAAAAAGTCTCTCACCACACTTGAAAGTCTTCCAGTGCCGATTCCATGATAGACTAAAACCTCATCAAATCCAGCAATAAGGCTATTTGAAATAAATTCATCAAGTTTTTCTAAAGCTTCTTCTGCCCTCATTCCATGCAAATCCAAAACCACATTGGCATTTTTAGGGGATTGCACATTAAATTTAACTTGCGGAATCTCTGGGGGATTGCCGCTTAATTTTAACTCACCTAAAGGCACTCTAAGTTTAAATCCATCATCAAGCTGCACCATTGCACTATCCCTTTGAATACTCACAATTGCACCCCTTGATTGGCGATATTTTACCCTATTTCCAACTTTAAAAACTTGAATCTTTGGCTTCTCTCTTTGTTCTTCTTGTTTTTTTGCCTGTCTTAAAATCTTGTTAGCCTCGTTCATTTGGCGATGAATCTCGGCTTGATTATGCATTTTGCTTGCTTGTTTTGCAACATTAATTGCCTCTTGATAAGTCTGCTCCAAGAGTGTAAATTTTGCTTTATAAGACTGCTCTAAGGCTTCTTCTTTGGATTTTAAATGATTGATTTTTTGCTCTAATTCTTCCCTTTTAAATTCTGTTTGCTTAATCTCTTGTTGCAATTTCATTTCTAAGCGTGAAGAATTTTCAATTAATTCATTAAGTTTTTCTTTGTCCTCTCCATAAAGGATTCTCGCCTCATTCACAAGCGTCTTTGGAATCCCATAGCGCACCGCTGTTTCAAAGGCATAGCTTTTGCCAATAGTGCCATCAAGAAAGCTAAAAGTTGGCATTTGATTTTTTTCATCAAACAAAGCTGCTAAAAGTTGCACCTTAGGATTCCCTGCCATTAGCGCAGCAAGACGCTTATGGTGGGTAGTTACAATGATTTTGTTATTTTTGAGAATCAAATTTTCTAGTAGCACCTTAAACAAACTAGCTGCTTCATCACTATCTGTCCCAAGCTCAATTTCATCCACGCCAATAATTCCATCTCTTTGGTTTAAAATCTCTGAAAACTGCAACATTCTACCCCCAAAGGTAGAAATATCATTTTTACTATTTTGTGGATCTTCTAAAATTAATTCAATAAATTTAAAAGAATCAATGCTTGATTTTGCTGCATTAATAGGGAGTGGAATCAAATATTTGGAGAGAAAAACCGCACTCATCACGGATTTCAAAAGCATTGTTTTCCCTCCAGCATTCACTCCTGTAACCATCAAAATTTGCCCATCAAAAGAGAGATTGATAGATTTTGGTTTCTTTAATGCTGGATGCTTAAACTCACTTAAAATAATCTTTCTTCCATTGGGTTTGGGTGCTAAAAACTCTAATCCTTTTGATTTTGCGAAATTTAAACGCGCTTGATAAGAATCAAAACGATCAAATTCTTTATTAATAAATTTTAAAAATGCAAGATTCTTGGTAAAAAGTGTTGAAATTTCCCTACAAATATAAAATAATTGCTCTTCTTTTTTGTTTTGTAGCTCATTGCTTTTGCTTTTTAAATTTGCAATACTTTGAGGCAAAACATAGAAAAATCCAGCACTTGATCGATTAATAATTTGTCCAGATAGAACATGATGGAATCCCGCCTTAAGCAGCAAACATTCTTCTTCATTCACAAAATGTATTTGCCTATCTACAAGATAGGCTGCAAGTTTATTATGATTTAGGATTTGATTTAATTGTTGAGCAATCTCTCTTTTAATCCGCGCAAGACTTTCTAAAATAGAATCAAGCTCCAAATAAATCCCACTTTTTAGCTCACCATTTTCCAAAAAAGACTTGGCAACCTCCAAAATAGGCTGTGGAATAACAATCCCTTCAAACCAATTCCCTAAAATCCCCTCTAATTTCAAACTTTTAAGGTAGTTAAAATAGCGAATTATTTTAATAAATTCAAAAATTTCATCTAGTTTTAAATAGCCAAATTTCTTTAAAAGTGCTAATTGCGTATCAAGATTCTTAACTTCTTTGGGTGGAGTAAAAATCACTTGTTCTAACGCACTAATAAAATTAAAATGAATTTTACTATCACCCTCTAAAAACAAATCTTTGGGACGAGATAAAAAGCTCTCATAATTCTTTAAATAGTCTTCTAAATCTAGCTTTCTAACTAAATTATTCATTTTTTAAGCTCACAAGCTTTTAGTGGAATTGTCGTTCTAAAATACCCACTTTCCTTTTTCCCCATTAAGGTTAATGTGCCACTAATAAAATTAAATGTATTGCTATCAACTTCTAAAGTCTCTGTCCCTACCACACACACCAGCTTTTTTCCTTGCAGAAATAGCTTTGCAAGTTCTGTTAGTTCTCCATTAGCCTTTTCTTGAAAAAGAGTAAAAATGCCAATTCCAAGTGCAAAAATCAAAAGCATAGCACCCACGATAATTTTACTCTTTTTTTCAATTAGATTGTATTGTGCCAAAAGCTGAACTAGCAATGCCAAAACAACTACAGCGGCAATAACAATGAGCCAATAATGCACCACTAAAAACCTCCTCGAAGCTGATAAGTCAAATCCCCAGCATTAAACCCCACTGCAATCCCACTCTCTATCCTATCAATCTCTGCTCCATTACAATAAAGCACCAAAGAATCCCCTTCCCTTTTAACTAAATCCGCAAAAATAGGCTGATACTTAGCAAAAAGCCCATCAAAATCAATCTCTTGCTTTGATTCCCCAGCAGCATAAACTGGGAGAATAACTAGTTTATCTATTCCGCTAAAACACTCTACAAATTCCTCTAAATTATCCAAGATGCGTGAATATTTATGGGGTTGCCAGATTCCGCAAATCTGCTGATATTGAGTTAATTCTTGATATTTTTTTAGCGACTTTAGAGTGGCTTTAATTTCTGTTGGGTGATGCGCATAATCATCGACAATTAAGCATTTGCCCTTGCTTAAAATATCAAATCTCTTTTTGATTCCACAAAAATTTTGAATATTTTGGCGGATTTGCTCCACTTCCATACATTCTAATGCTGCTAAAATTGCCAAGGCTGCATCAAGTGCGACATGTTCTCCAAGCCCATAAACTTCAAAAACTCCTAAATCTTTACCACTATTTTTTAATCTAAAACGCGTTTTTGGCTCCCCATCTTTTAAGAAATATTCAATATTTTCAATATCTTTTGAAGGATAAAGTCTCACACATTCACATTTAAGTGTTTTTAAAAACTCATCTTCAGCATTAATCACACGATATTTTGCTAATTCCAAAAAATCCCTATAGGCTTGATAAAATACTTCTAAATTATGCCCATAAGTCTCCATATGTTCAGGTTCTGCATTAGTTACAATCGCACAATAAGGATTGCACTCCAAAAAACTTTTATCTGATTCATCAGCTTCAAACACCACCTTATTAGTCTTTAAAGCGCGCGTATTAGAGCCAAACTCCTTGCTCTCTGCCCCAATTAATGCACTGCTCTCTTGCAAAATTGCACTCAAAATTGCTGTTGTGGTGCTTTTGCCATGCGCACCAGCGACTGCATAAACCTGCTTATCTTTTAAAATTAAATTTAAGGCTTCTTTGCGCGAAAGCACTGCAATGCCCTTTTTTTTGGCTTCAATTACTTCAACATTATCAGACTTAATAATCGCAGAGTGAATCACCAAATCTTGGCAAGTGATTGATTCTTTGGAGTGCGGAATACTAAGAGAAATCCCCATTGTCCTTAATTCCTTTGTTACACAGCCCTCACACATATCCGATCCGCTAACCTTCACGCCTTGCGCGTGTAAGAATTTTGCTAAAGCCGAGATTCCAATTCCACCAATTCCGATAAAATGTATAAATTTTGGAATCTCTAAAGCCACTTCTTTATCCTTAAAAGTGCATCTTTGATAATCTCTTGCTCATAAACTAAAGCCAATCTCACATATCCACGCCCTGGATTTATGCCATTTTCTCTTGACAAAAAGCTTCCTGGCAATACCACGATATTTTCTTTCTCTAGTAAATTACGCGCAAATTCCAAATCATCGCCCACAAAAAGCCATACATAAAAGGTCGAACTTGGAACTTCCACCCCCAAAATCTCTTTTGCTAGTTGCAAATTTTTTGCATATTGCTCTCTTGAATACAAAGTATGCTCATCATCACTCCACGCAACTCTAGCGGCTTCTTGCAAAGGCAGTGGAGAGGCACAGCCAACATAAGTGCGATATTGTGCATATTGTTTTAAAATTTGACTATCTCCGGCAATAAAGCCACTTCTAAGTCCAGGGGCACTAGAGCGTTTGGATATGGAATTAAGCGCCAAAATATTTTTAAAAGAATAATTTCCTGCTGCATAACTTGCCTCTAAAATTGAAGCGGGTTTAGAATCCATATAAATCTCGCTATAGCACTCATCATTTAACAACAAAAAGTCATATTCCAAAGCCCATTCCACCCATTTTTTTAGCTCTTCTAAGCTTAGAGTGCTACCTGTTGGATTGTTTGGAGAATTAAGAATAACCAAATCACATTCTTGCATTTCTTTAGTGCTCAATTTTGGCTTAAAATTATTCTCTTTTGTAAGATTCATGTGAATCACTTTTGCCCTTGAAGCGATTGCTGCGCCCTCATAAATTTGATAAAAAGGATTTGGATATGCCATAACTTTATTTTTTTTATTAAAAAGATAGAATTGCGGAAAATTAAATAATACTTCTCTAGTTCCAAAAGTTGAAATCAACGCTTCGCAAGGCAAATCAATCCCAAAACGCCTTTTGACAAATCCAAGCAAGGCTTCTTTAAGCGATTCCTCTCCACTAGTTTTTGGATATTTATTTAGTAAGGCAGCCTTTTGGCTTAGAGTTTGGCAAATAAATTCAGGTGTCTTAAACTGCGGTTCTCCAATAGTTAGTGAGATTCTGCCCTCTTTTTGTGGAATATCCTTAATAAGAGCATTAAGTTTTTCAAAAGGATAAGGTTGAAATTCCATAATTTATCTCCTTTTTGAGCGAGTTGATTTGGAGTTTTTTTTGCTTTTTGTGGCGCCTTTTCTTCCTTGATTCTTTGGGCGTTCTTTTTCCCTGAAGCTTTTTTTACTAGAAATATTTCTGGGAGAATGCGCACCTTTTTTGCTAGAGTGTTTTTTTTCATCACTTTGAAGTTGCTTTTGGAAGCGACTTAAGCCCTCTTTGTCTAACCCAATCTTATTGGGACCTATAATTTTATTTTCTTTTAGCACCATAGAAAGTAGCTTACATACTAATTGCGTCATATCTGCATTTGCGCGAATCTGCTCATAAAACTTCAAAGCTTCATCGGTGATTTCACATTTTAGGATATTTTCTAAAAGACTAGAATCTTTTTTGTCAATCGTATCTTGTAAGTCTGGAATCTCATAAAGCTCAATTTTAGCCTTTGTGTTTTCTTTGATTCTACGCAACTCTTTAAACTCCAAAGGTGTTGCCAATGTAATAGCAACACCTTTTTTGCCTGCTCTCCCTGTCCTGCCTATGCGATGCACATATGATTCTGGATTGAGTGGAATATGGAAATTAAACACATGGCTTACACCACTAATATCAAGCCCACGCGCTGCAATATCTGTAGCCACCAAAACATTAATACTTGAATCTTTAAATGCTTTAATAGCCCTTTGCCTCTCTCTTTGCTCCATATCTCCATGCAAAGCTCCCGCCTTATAACCACGGCTAACAAGCCTTTCACAAAGCAAATCTGCTTCTTTTTTCATACGCGTAAAAATAATAGCCTTGCTTGGCATCTCACTATCAATTAAACGCACAATCGCATCTTCGCGTTCTTGCTCATTAATAATGTAATATCGTTGTGAAATATCTTGATTAGTTGTATCACTTGGCGTAACTTTAATCAGCTTTGGATTATGCAGAATCTTTTGTGCCAAATGCTTAATAGGCGTTGGCATCGTCGCTGAAAAAAGCAGAGTTTGGCGATCGCTTGGCAGATAAGTAAAAATCTCTTCAATATCATCTAAAAAGCCCATATCTAACATTTCATCTGATTCATCAAGCACCACCACTTTTGGATCAAAATCCTTTAAACGCCCATTGCGCAAATGATCTAATAATCTCCCTGGTGTTGCAATGATTATTTGAGGTTTCTTTTCTAAAAGCTCAATTTGACGGCGGATAGGTTGCCCACCAAAAAGCGATACTGTGCGGACTTTATTGTATTTCCCAAGCTTAAAAACCTCATCGCCAATTTGCATTACAAGCTCCCTTGTAGGCGCAACAATCAAAGCCTCAACACTGCCATCATGTCTTAAATCATTAACCAAAGGCAAAGCAAAAGCCGCTGTTTTTCCTGTCCCTGTTTGCGCCTGTGCAATCACATCAAGCCCATCTAAAATTACCGGAATAACTTCTTTTTGAATAGGGCTTGGCTCTTTAAATCCTGCTTCATCAATTCCTTTTAAAACTTTACTCTTAAGTCCAAATTCGGCAAATCCATTGTTTGTTTTTTTTCTTGTTTTTTCCATTTTTTACTTATCCATTTTGAAATAAATTACAGCATAAAGCCCACTCTACTTAGGTAATCTACGAGTTTGGCGATGCAAAAAGTTGAGAATAAAGGCTAGTGTATTCCTTTTGCATTTTTTCTTTTAACTCCACAAACCAATCCTCACCTTCTGGCACAAAAGAAGGCAAATATTTCACTATAAAAGCTTCATTATCAAAACGCATCGCACCTATATCCAAACATTTTCTTGTTCCACAAAAAACCACCGGCTGCACTCTAAGCCCAAAATGCTCTGTAAGCACTTTAGCACCACTTTTAAAAGGCAAAAATTTCTCACCACCTAATGATCGAGTGCCCTCTGGGAAAATACACAGAGTTCTCTCATTTTGCAACCTATCTTTAGCTTCTTTAAGTAGATACACCATCTCTTTTTTACTCTCTCGATCAATCAAAATCATCTTAGGAGCTTTTAGAGCATGACCATACAAAAAAGGTTTGCCAAGCTCTTTTTTGGCAATCCAACACAAGTTATTAGGATGTGTTGCTTCTAGATAAATCACATCCATAAAGCTTTGGTGATTCATCACCAAAATTCTTGCTTCCTTGTCTATCTCTCCAAACGCCTGCACCCTTACTCCAAAGAGCTTCATAAAAACTTTAGCGGTTGCTATGCGTATCTTTCTATGAGATTTCTGGAAGCAATACATCAAGGCAATACTAAAGGGTATTACCACCATAGTATAAATCACTGCACTAAAAGCTCTAATTTTGGATACCATCTTTTCTCACCCATCCAATACGATCATCTTCAAGCAATATTTTGTAATAGCCATATTTATCTGAAAGAATCTTTACCTCCATAGGATTTTGTGTTGTTAAAATAATCGTTGAATTAAAAGTCGGCTGAATCCTAATTTCTACATCTGTCTTTAAAGTAGCAGAAGTTTTAATAGACAATAAATAAATCAAAACAACCAAAACAATAGCTCCCAAAACCAAAAACAGCTTTTTGCGATAATACAAATACAATCCCAAAAAGACAATAATAAGAAAAATTGCAGCTAGAATTTTATAAATTTGCAGAGTATTTTTAGGTCTAATATCGCTCTGTGTGCTAACACGATCGTCTTGTGAAAAATTATCAATGTGTAATTCTACATATTTGGCACTTTGCACATTAAAATAATCAAAAGATATTTTATCCAAGCTCTTAGGCACTACTGCATAATAAAAAATCTCTGATTCTTTATAATCTCCCTTTTTACTCTCAATTCCCTGCTGTGCGTAAGTCTCCAAATGGAAATCAAATAAATTCCCCATCGTGCTTTGTAGCTGAAAAACTGCTAAATTACTTTGTGAATCATAGCTTGTGATTTTAGTATCGACAATCCTAAGATCATTAGCAACCACTTGTGAGTAGCTACCCTTTCGCTCTAAAGGCACAGCTTTACCAACAATAGATTCTGTAGATTCCCTTAATACTCCCTCGCTAGTTTGAATTATAGCTTCTATTTTAGGAATCGTAAAATTCACCTGTTCAATCCTAAAATAAAAGATATTCCTTAAGCTTGAATCTTGATTTAAAATCCAATTTTCCTCTGGATTTAACACGCTAACACTTGAATCTTTGGCAATAAAATTTGTAGTAATCTTGGAATATTCACCAAAAATTAGAAGCTTTACTTCAATAGGAATAATTTGCTTGACATACAAAACATTTTGAAGTGGGCTAACAAGACTCAAATAAATATTTTTAGGCGTTAAGGTGCCTTGATAATTCTCTTGAATAGAATTTGGAGCTTGATTAGAATCGCTATTTTCTAAAGGAATTAAATCCTCTTGTGGTGGCGATTTTTCAAAGGGATTTTTTAAATCTTTTTCTTGCACCAAGGGAGTGTTTAAAGATGATTCTTTTTCAATGGGCGCAGGAGTAGCAGGTAAGAAACCTTGGGGAGAATTTTGGTTTTGCATAGGCTGAGTATAGGCATCAGAATCCTGTGGAAACATAGAAGTTTCCTGTGCAAAAAGCCCAATAATGCAAAAGAAAAAAAGTAAAAATCTCATAGAATCTCTAAAAAACCTTCTAGCATTTTTAATCCAACATCACCACCCAAAATTTTCTCTACACATCGTTCTGGGTGTGGCATTAGCCCAAAAACATTTTTTTGTTCGTTACAGATTCCTGCAATATTTCTCAAAGAACCATTGTTATAACCAACATATTCTAATAAAATTTGATCTTTTTGCTCTAGCGTTTTTAAGCCCTCTTTATCAATGTAATAATTACCATCAGCATTAGCAATAGGCACTTGCAACAAATCATCTTTTTGAAATTTGCTTAAAAAAATATTGTTATTATTCACAACTCTTAAGCAAACATCTTTGGAAGCAAAATGTAAGTTTTCATTGCGTTTCATTGCACCAGGCAATAATCCACTCTCAAGAAGTATTTGGAATCCATTGCAGATTCCAAGCACATAACCACCTTTTTTGGCAAATTCCACCACAGCTTGCATAATAGGCGCAAACCTTGCAATCGCACCACTTCGCAGATAATCCCCATAGCTAAATCCACCAGGTATCACAACAAGCTTAGTTTCACTTGGTAATTTAGTTTCTTGGTGCCAAACTATTTGCGTTGGCACTTTCAACAAAGAAAAGGCATACTGCATATCATATTCGCAATTTGTTCCTAAAAATTGTAAGATAGCAACACTCATTAGATCTCTTTATTTACATTTTAATTTTGTAGTCTTCTATCACTACATTTGCAAGAAGCGATTCACACATTGCCTCCACTTCCTTATAAACCTTTTCTTTATCTTCTCCTACCATCTCCAAGGTAATCACTTTGCCTACATTTGCATTTTTTACACTCTCATACCCCAATGATGATAAAGCGTGGCAAATCGCCTTGCCTTGAGGATCAAGCACCCCTTCTTTTAATGATACAATCACTTCTACTTTCATATTATCACCTTAAGATAAAATTCGCTTTAAAACTTCTTCATATGCCATTTTAACGCTTCCTAAATCTTGTCTAAAGCGGTCTTTGTCTAATTTTTCTTTTGTATCTTTATCCCAAAAACGACAAGAATCAGGTGTAATTTCATCAGCCAATAAAATATTCCCCTCATTATCCACGCCAAATTCAAGCTTAAAATCCACCAAAAGTAAATTCTTAGAATCAAAAAACTCACGCAGAATTTCATTAACCTCACGCCCTATTTTTCGCAAAGTTTCTAGCGATTCCACACTCTTGACGCAATTTAAAATCAAGGCGTGTTCATCATTAATAAGTGGATCACCCAATGCATCATCTTTGTAATAAAATTCTACAAGCACAAAGGGTAGTTTCTCTCCCTCTTTAATCCCTAATCTTTTGCTTAAAGATCCTGTGGCAATATTTCTTACTACCACTTCAATAGGAATAATCTGCACTTTTTTGCAAAGCATTAAATTATCACCCAAAGTCTCTACATAATGCGTTTTAATTCCATTTTTTTGGAGTAATTTAAAAATTTCTGTTGAAATCTTACAATTCAAACTCCCTTTCCCTTCTTCACTGCCCTTTTTTTCTGCATTAAAAGCTGTTAAATCATCTTTAAACTCTGCAATCACTAAATTTGCATCACTAGTCTTATAAAGCTTCTTTCCTTTGCCCTCATACATCATTTCTTTTTGTTCTACTTGCATATTTTCTCCTTTAATCAACTACTTTAAAAACTTTAAGTGCATCAATGGCACTTTTTAACTGAATGTCTGAAAAAATAGTTTCTTGTGTGATAATATTTTTATCTTCTTTCTTTTTAGATTTGCTTTCTTTGCTACCGACCTTTTGCAACTCACCCTCTAAATGCTTTTGTAAATTAGCTTCCTTGATGCTAATGCGATCATTATCCACTGGGACAGCCCCTGGTCCTACTTCCACATCTGGTGTTACACCGACTGCTTGAATCGTTCTTCCACTTGGCAAATAATAACGCGCAATAGTTAAGCGCAAAGCTTCTTTTTCTTCTGTTGGCAAAATCACTTGCACACTACCTTTTCCAAAAGTTGTTTCCCCAACAAGCACCCCGCGCTTATTGTCTTGAATCGCTCCTGCAACAATTTCACTAGCACTTGCGCTTCCATTGTTAATCAACACCACCAAAGGCACTTTTGCATAAGGCGTTCTTTTATTAGCTTTATACACGATATCCTCATCTTCAATGCGACCTTTTTGGGAAACAATCACACCATTTTCTAAGAATAAATCACTCAATTCCACAGCTTGATTTAAAAGCCCTCCAGGATTATTTCTCAAATCCAACACAATTCCATCAACTTTTTTAAACTTCCTAAGCTCATCCTCCACTCTTTGGCTTACATTTTTATCAAAGGAAGTAACTCTCACATAAACATAATCGGTATTTTCAATCCCTCTTACATAAACGCTTTCTACTTTGATATTATCTCTTGTAATGTCAAAAACCAATGGTTTTGGATTATTTTTCCTTACAATTGTAAGTTGCACTTTTGTATTTGGTTTGCCTCGCATACGATTAACCGCATCATCAATACTCATATTCAGAGTGCTTTCATTATCAATCTTTAAAATAATATCTCCGCTTTTTAATCCTGCTTTATCACCTGGAGTTCCCTCAATAGGGGCGATAATTGTCAAAGCACCCTCTTTGAGCGCAATGGTAATTCCAATACCACCAAATTCCCCATTAGTCTGAATCTTAAGCTCTTCAAACTTTTTCTCATCCAAATATGCGGAATGCGCATCAAGGTTTGATAATAGACCATCAATTGCTTTATCAACAATCTGTTCTAAAGTCAATTCATCAACATAATATTTCTCCACCGTTCCAATCACTTTTCGGAGTTTGTTATAAGAATCTAAACGCGATTCTTCTCCCTTTGTTTCTTGAGCCAAGCTCACAGAAGATGACAAAAAAGACAAGATCATAACAATCAAAAATGTCTTAAAAAGGCTTTTTGTGGTTTTCATATTTTACACCTAAAGATAATTTAAGATGAGATTCTAACGCAATCTCACTAAAATAAAGTTTAGTTATTTTCCTTAGCCAATTCTAGGGCTTTTTTCTTGTGATGCAAATGAATATAAAGTTGCAAGACTTCCAAACTAGCAGGAGTTACTCCACTGATCTCACTTGCTTCAAAAAGACTTTTGGGAGTGAATTTTTTGAGTTTTTCCACCACTTCCAAGCTTAATCCAGGAATCATATCAAAGCTAAAATCAGCTGGAATCTTAATGTTTAGCATTTTATCCATATTATCAATAAGGCTTTGTTGCTTTTGGATATAATTTGCATATTTTGCTTCCACCAAAATTTCTTCTAAAGCACGATGCGAAAACTTTGCAAAAGGCGTCTGGACAATCTCTCCAAGCTTCAAAAGCTTAGGCAAATCAAAACTCCTACGCCCCACGATTGTTCTCCAAGTTGTCTTATCGCTAATTTTTTCTTCTTGAATAGAATCCAAAAATGCCAAAATCTCTTGAGTAGGCGTAAGTGCAGTAGAATCTAACCATTGCAAACCTTTTTGAATATCGCTTTTATCTTGCAATAGAGCCTGATATTCTTCTTCTTGCATTAAGCCTAGCTCATAAGCCAATTCTCCAAGCCTAAAGATTGCATTTCCCTCACGCAAAAGTAGCCTATATTCTGCCCTTGAACTAAACATTCTATAAGGTTCTTTGGTTCCTTTTGTTACCAAATCATCAATCATCACGCCAATATAAGCCTCATTGCGCTTTAGCGTGATTTCTTCTTTTCCTTGAACACTAAGACTAGCATTAATCCCTGCAAAAATACCTTGCGCTGCTGCCTCTTCATAGCCTGTGGTGCCATTAATCTGCCCTGCACAATAGAGATTCTTAATTTTTTTAGTCTCTAGCGTGTGCTTTAATTCTGTGGGATTAATATAATCATATTCAATAGCATAGCCATAACGCACAATTTCTGCATTTTCTAAGCCTTCAATACTATGAATCATCTCTTCTTGCACATCAAAAGGCAATGAAGTTGTCAAGCCATTAATGTAATATTCATTAGCCTCTAGCGTTTGTGGCTCTAAAAAAAGCTGATGACGCTCTTTATCACTAAAGCGATTCACCTTATCTTCAATGCTTGGGCAATAACGCGGTCCAATCCCTTCAATTTGCCCTATAAACATTGGTGCTCTATGAAAATTATTTCTGATAATTTCGTGAGTTTTGGTGTTAGTATAAGTTACATAGCAAGGGAGTTGAGTGGGAGAAAACTCTTTATTTCCTAATTCTTTTTGAGTTTGTTTGCTAAAAAATGGGGGTGGCATATCGCCATAGTGCTTCTCTAGGGCTTCAAAGTTTATACTGCTTGCTTTAATTCTAGCACAAGTTCCAGTTTTTAGCCTCCCCACTTCAAGTCCTAATTCCCTTAAACATTCTCCAAGCTCCATTGCGGGTGGTTCTCCCGCTCTACCATTATTAGAGATATTCTCGCCAATATGAATCTTTCCACGCAAAAAAGTTCCTGTGGTTAAAATCACTTTTTTGGAGTGATAGACTTTTCCAATATTAGTTTTAACCCCTACTACACAATTGTTTTCTAGCAATAGCGATTCTACAATTTGTTGTGAGACTTCAAGATTTTTAGTTTGATAGCAAATTTCACGCGCGATAATTTTATATCTATCCATATCAATTTGCGCTCTAGTCCCACGCACCGCAGGACCTTTTGAAGCATTAAGAGTGCGAAATTGTATCCCACTTTTATCAGTGATATAGCCCATTACCCCACCTAATGCATCCACTTCCTTTACCAAATGCCCCTTTCCAAGCCCACCTACAGCAGGATTACAACTTGCCGCACCAATTTGCTCTACAAGCATTGTCAAAAGCAAAGTTTTACAACCTCGCTTTGCTGAGGCGATAGAGGCTTCAATACCAGCATGCCCACCACCAATTACAATCACATCATAAGTCATTTTACTCCTTAAAGAATCTCCATAATTATAACTAAAAATTAATTTATAAAATACCTTTCAATAACTTTCTCACATATTCAGCTATAAGTTCATTTCCTCTAGCATTTGGGTGAATCCAATCCATAAACAAAGTTTCCATAGAATTTTTTATCGCCTCATTACCATCATAAATCACAAAATCTCTTTGCATAGCTTTAAATTTTTCCAACATTTGTCGTTCTTGATTTGTTTCATTATATCCAATATTTTTAAAATCCCTTAAAGTTGTTCTGTAACATTCCTTCTCTTTTTCACTCCAATGCTGCTTGTAAGCCAATAAAGGAGTAATAATGGGGCAAAATATTCCTTTATTACTTACAACCATATCATAAAATTGCTGCAAACGCGTTTGAAGAGCCACCAAAATATCCTCTTTATTTGGAGAATTTTGATAAAAATCGCTTTTTAACAATTGATGTTTCAGAGGAAATATACTTTGACATTTTTCCTTAAATTCTTGTTCATAAAAAATACTGGAAAATATTGCATGGTTTTTTACAAGTAATTCACACCCAACCCCACCTTCAAAAATGTCTACTCCGCCAAAAAATGTTATCACCACTTCAGGTTTCACAGCATAAAACAGAGTGGCATACAATAAAAACTGTTCATACAAAGTAAATCCAGAAAACCCACAATTTAATACCATTATTTTTATACAAGAATTACTAGAATTGTTGAGTTTTTTTTGAATTTTAAATACCAAAGTATCTTCTTGATGTTCCATATAACTTTCTCTCACCGTACTCGGACCAAATACCAAAACCACTTTAACACTTTTATCTCTTTGCTTTAGTGCTTCAAAGTCAATCTCATTCTTTAAGAAAAAATTTTTATCTGGAGAATTTAAATCAATAGGCAATGGAATTCCAAAATAATTAATAGTATTAGAATTCCTAATCCCAAGTTTAAAAATTTTTGCAAAAGTATTCAATCTTGGATATTTTTTATCTATTGCCAAACGATAAGCAACATCACTTTGTATATTTCTTTTCTTTAACTCTAAATAATGCCGTTTAATTGCTCCAAAATCAAAACTTCCATTCAATATTGCTTCTACAAAAGCTTGAGAATCTCTATATTTTTCCATGATAGCTTTTAAAAATTTTGGATTATATCCATCAAGTGCGATAGGACAAATTAATCTCTCCTCAATAATTGCCCCCCCCCCCACAGATTTGATGGATAATAATTTATCTTTAATTTTTTGAACAATTTCTGTTTTCCCACTTATAGCAATCAAATAAGCGTCAAAAGCTTGCGAATCATATTGCAAACTCTCTTTTAATGTTTCATAGCTAATAAAACCTTCTCTTTCTAATAAATTTCCATCATCAATCACCTTACACGCACAACCCATACTTTCACACAACTCCAAAGTTGCTTTTCCTGTCCAACCAAAGCCATATATTAAAATATTTTTTCTCAAAACCAATCTCCACCCAATAAAAAAGTATTCTATTATATCAAAAATATTAGCATAGTTAAAGAAACAAAAAACACCTTGAAGCTATAATTCTATTTTTAAAAGGAATACAAAATGGAATTTGAAATAAGCACTCTTATATTGCTCTTTCTTGCTGCATTTTTAGCAGGTTTTATTGATTCAATTGCTGGAGGTGGAGGAATGATCACCCTACCTGCGCTTCTACTCTCTGGGGCCTCACCCCTAGAATCACTTGCAACCAATAAACTCCAAAGCTCATTTGGAAGTTTCTCTGCGACAAGACATTTTTACAAAAAAGGCTATTTGGACTTAAAAAAATGTCTCCCTTCTGCAATTTTAGTCTTTATTTTTGCAAGTCTAGGGACTATTTCTGTGCAGTTTATTAATACCGATTTTCTCTCTAAATTCTTGCCTTTTTTGATTATGATTTTTGGCTTTTACTTTCTCTTTTCTCCAAAAATTAGCGAAGATCAAAGAGCCACACAAATCCACAAAGCCTATCTTTTTTTAGCCCTTGCAGGAATAGGATTTTATGATGGATTTTTTGGTCCAGGCACAGGATCGTTTTTAATGTTAGCCCTCATTACACTAGGAGGACTTGGGATTACTAAAGCCCTAGCTGAAGCAAAACTCTATAATTTTTCAACCAACCTTGCTTCTTTGATATTTTTTGCCATTGGCGGAAATATGCTCTTTGGAATCGGGCTTGTTATGGCAATGGGGCAGTTTATCGGAGCAAATCTTGGCTCAAGGGCAGCTATCAAATATGGAATCAAAATCATCAAACCCCTTATTGTTATTGTATCTTTTTCTATGGCAGCCAAGCTACTCTATGATCAATTCTAAAGCCTTTTGCCACCCTTTTAAGCCAATTATTTTCCAAGATTCTAAAGTTTTGATTCTTGGGTCTTTTCCTTCTATCACCTCTAGGCAAGAATCTTTTTATTACGCACACAAACAAAATCGTTTTTGGAAAATCCTAGAAAACTTATTTGATTTTCCCCTTCAAAATAAACCCAAAGAAGACAAAGTGGCTTTTCTCAAAATCCACCATATTGCACTCTTTGATATTGCAAAAATCTGCCATATCCAAAACTCTAGCGATAGCACCTTAAAAATGCTCCAACCAAACCCTATTCATCAACTCATTTTAAATACGCAAATACAAGCCATTTTTACCAATGGGCAAAAGGCTTCTCAACTCTATTGCCAATTTTTCTGCCTCCCCCATTCTTGCCATTTTATCCCGCTCCCACACATTGCCTTGCCCTCAAGTAGCCCCGCTAATGCAAAATACACTCTCCCCTTGCTCCTAAAAGAATGGAGCAAGATTCTCCCCTATCTTACAAACTAAATCTAGCCCAAATTCTAAAGCCTATATGACTTTACAAGCCATGCTTTTATTGCTACAATTTCCAAAATTTTACAAAAAGGCTCTCTTTGGAATCAATCATCGCTGAACTTCTAACTTACCATTTATGGCTTTGTTTGCCTTTATTTTTATTCCCTATTATCAATCTTTATGCACTTTTTTTCTACCCCTCACATACCAAAAAGCTAAAAATCCTTGCAATCGCCGCTCCTGCATATTATCTTTTTTTAAGTGCGAGTCTTTTTAGCGGACTTGTCATTTGGGCAACCCTTGGATTTATCCTAACTCTAAAAATCCTTGCCATGGTTATTTTGTGGTTGATTGTTTTTGTCGCCGAAATCAAACGCCACAAAAAACAAAAAATGACTAGAGTAGAATCTAACCCCGCTATTAGAGAATCCTTTTTTAAATGGGCAAGGCTAAAATACCTTTTTGATTTTTGTGCCTTTGGATTGATTTTTATTCTTTGGAGTTAAAATGCAATTTATTATCCACAAAGATGCTGGTAATGAATCCTTTATATTAGAAGGAGAAGCTTATCACCACCTTTTTCACTCAAGGCGTGCTAAAAAAACAGAATCATTGCAACTACGAAATCTTAGGGATTATTATTGCTACACTTACAGCATTGCTGAACTAAGTAAAAAATATGCCACCCTAAAGCTAGAATCCAAGCTTGAAACACCGCCTCAAAATCCACCCAAAGGGCATCTAATCTGGGCAATGATTGATCCCAAAATTATCGAAAAAACACTGCCCTTTCTTAATGAGCTTAACATTTCTAAAATTAGCTTTTTTTATGCACAATACTCGCAAAAAAATTTCAAGTTAAACTTGGAGCGGATTCAAAAGATTCTAGAAAATTCTTGTATGCAATGCGGTCGAATCACACTCTTAGAAATTGAAATGCTAGAAAACCTACAAGAAGTTTTGGGAAAATATCCTAATACTGGAGTTTTAGACTTTGGCGGAAAATCGCTAGAGAGTAGCCTAGAAATTCCTATTTTAGTTGGTGCTGAAGGCGGCTTTAGCCCACAAGAAAGAGAACTTCTAAAGAGCAACCCCAAATACACTGCTATCCACTCCAACATTCTACGCAGCGAAACCGCCACTATTTATGCAATGTCAAAGATTCTTTGATATTACTAACACGCTTTTTGGGCAATTGCATTTTATTCATAACATAGAATCAATTATGTTTGGGCATAGAAATTCTTTTTTATATGCCCACAGCCTTCAAAATAAAATGCTCTTTGGGTGATGAAATCTACTTCCTCTCCCCCCTCAACTTCCTAACCTCAAACCACAACTTAACATATCCACCCTTATACCAAGTTTTATTAGCTTTCATAAAAGCTTCTCCTAGTTTATAAGTAAGACATTCTTTTTCTTTTAAAGATTCTTTGTAATCAGGATAAGATTCTAGTGTAGGGAGTTTAAGATTAGGATTCTTTTTAATAGCTTCTTGGTATTGTTGTTGTTCTTGTTTATGTTTATCTTTGATATAAGATAAAACATAAGGCATTCTAATATATCCTAGTAAAGATTTAGAATTCTCTATCATAGCTTGTCCTAGTTTGTATGATAGATGATTGTGGATTCTATCTTTAGCAGTAGCAAGAGTATTAAGATAAGCAAGTTTTCCTTTAAAGCAAGAAGTATTTTGAATTAAATGAGAAGTGTTTGGATTAGAAGATAGAATCTTATTTTTAGATTCTAATTGTTTTTTAGTAAAATCTAATTGATTCTTAGTTTGAGTAAGTTCTTGATTCTTTAATTCTAATTCCTGTAAAACATTAGCTTCATATCCTAATTCTTTTTCTAATTTCTTTGTGTGTAATTGTTTATTGATTAAATCTTGTTTAGCTTCTTGAATTTGTATTTGCTTTAATAAATTATCTTGTTCTAGATTCTTTATCTCTAGAGTTTGTTTTTTAATGGGGAGAGAGGAGAGTTCTTTGGTTTTAGAAGTTAGTTCTTTAACTTTAGAATCAAGTTGTTGTTTAGTGGAATCTAGTTGATTCTTGGTTTGGGTGAGTTGTTGGGTTTTAGAAGTTAATTCTTGAGTTTTAGATTCTAGTTCTTGAGTCTTAGCTTGGATGATTTGATCTTTTTGTTGGAGTTGGGTTTGGAGGGGGGCAAGTTTAATTGGATCCATTCTAGCGCAATACTCATCTATGATTTCTTTATAGAGTTTAACATCAGGAATTAAATGATTGAAGTTGTATTTGGATTCTATTTCAATAGTTTCATGATTATCTGGCATAGGATAATGCCATTCTCCTCCACTAGCTAATAAAAAATCGACAAGATCAAAATAATCTAAAATTTTAGTATGCTGATTTGGAATGACAGCTTCACTGCCTTCTGTTGCAGGGTGATTAAGTTCATTAAAACACACAGAGGTATTATCATCCACAATAAAATTAGCATTAATGGTATTAAATAACCTTATAAGCGAACTAGCCTTAATGAGATTCTGCTTAGAATTGCTAACAATAATGCTAGAATAAGAATTATACACAGAACCAACCTCAGGCTTTCCTTCATTCCAAGCATGAATACCCAATAAATGAAACCCTTTATATTCTGTGGGAAATTGCAAACACACTCCGCTTCTAATTCTATAAATCTCCTCGCAAAAGGCTGAATTTTTAAGCGTTTTAGTTTCAATATTTTCACTAGAAAGAATCATCTGTTTAGGTGATACAATCTCAAATTTCGGCAACTTCGGAAAAAACTCAATTGTTTTTGTTTTTTGAAAATCATTAAAAGATTTAATAATATTTTCTCCCATTGCACTCATAAGTCGTGCCATCTGATGGAATCCCCAATATTTATAAAAATCCCATAAATTATCTTGTGTATATATTTTTTGCATATCAACAAGATTAAACCCATATCGATTAGCACAAATTCTATGGGCATTATTAATTGCGATCTCATTGGGATATCCAAATAGTGGCAAAAGCAAGACAACAACGCGCTTTTGCAAATTATAAAGCGTTCCATAAAACCATTCAATACTTGCAAAAATCTTTTCCAATGGAATTCTGCTATAAGCATGGTGATTAGCAATTTCATTAATGTTAGACTCAGTAATAATAAGATCAGTATTTTGTAAAATAGAACTATTTCTCTCTCTTAATAATTCATAAAGATTTTGCAAACTAATGGAACTTCCCAATGCAAAATTATAAAACTCTAACTTTTCTTCTTCTTTTCTATTTTCATTGAGTTTTGCAATTCCCTCTCTAATTCCTTTTTGCAACCCATTAACCATTACCGAATTACTTCCACCAAGTAAAACAATATTTTTCTTTAAAGAAGCACTATTATTTGCCCCCCCCCCCACCGAGCTTATCTTAGTTTCTATCATATTTCATTCCTTTTATTCCCAAAAATTTTCTCTAATGATACCAAAAAAACTAAAAACCCTTTACACACACGATAGAAAGTGATAAAATCACTAGAATCTAAACAAAAAGCATAATAGCTACAAATTAGGGAATGCGATGAAGCCAAAAAATAAAAAAGCTTTTACGATGCTTGAGCTAGTGTTTATTCTAGTCATTTTAGGCATTTTAGCCGCCATTGCTATTCCAAAAATCTCTGCTAGTCGCGATGATGCCAAACTTGTCGCACTAAAAAGCGATATAAGCACCCTAAAGAGCTCTTTTCCTGCCTATTTCCTCTCTCAAGGACAAGGCACTTTTAGCGATGCTATCACTTTGAGTGAATCCAATTGGAATCTAGGAGATTATACGATTTCTACAAAACTTGAAGCATCTAGCGGAGGATCTTGCATTAGTGCAGAATTATTAAGCAATTCAAATGGCACACAAGCTAGTTCGCCAACTCAGGTGCGTTTTCTAGAAATTTCTGCTGCTGACACTCCAGATGCCAATGGAGACACTTGTCAAAAACTGCTCTATCAAATCAATCTCACTTCAGCAACTCCACTTATAATTCCACTTCTAAGCAATTCTATTGTGTTTTAATAAATCACTTTTAAACCATAAAGCTTTCACACTTTTGGAAGTTTTGCTAGTTTTGCTTTTGCTTGGAATCTTACTTAGCTTTGGAATCCCAAAGCTTTTTGATTACCAACAAAGCGCTTGTGATAAAAAACTACAAATTCAAGTTCTTAATTTTAAAATTGCACTAAGAAACCATATCAAAGCTCAAAACAATTCCACCCAAAACCTTGACTTATCCAAACTTTATAAAAACTTAGATACGCAACCTAGTCGCTGCTATTTCAAAATACAAAACAATGGTTTTATCGGAATTAACTCTGATAAATCTGTGTCTTTTGTGCTTAAAAATGGAATCTTAGAGTGCGAAAATACCAAAAGTTCTACTTTGCATAATGGAGAATCATATTGTGATATTTTCTAGCTAAAAGGCACAAAAGTGAGTTTCTTTTGCATATCATAAAATATCACCCTCTTTTTAAATCACCATTTTATTTTTCATTTCCTAAAAATTTTTAAACTGTTTTTAGTTATTAAAAAACACAAATATAAAGAACAGATTTTAAAAAAACCAACTTTAAAAACTTTAGCTCAAATCTTAAATATTAAAAAATTAACAAAAACAACCAAACAACCTATATCTATTCCTTAGAATCAACAATACAAACAAAAGTCAAGTTTCCATCTTATTTGCAATTAATCAAAATTATATTCATTGCTTAACTTAATCACTCTCCATTAAAACTAAGAATTGCTGATCCCCAAGTTAATCCACCACCAAAAGCATCAAGAAGCAACCTAGAACCTTTCTTTAATGCTCCTGCTTCATAATAATCATTAATCGCCATAGGAATCGAAGCAGCCGAAGTATTACCATATTTTTGCACACTTTGAGCCACTTTTTCAATCGGAAATCCCAAGCTTTCACCCACTGCTGAAATAATCCGCATATTAGCTTGATGAGGAATGAAAAAATCAATATCATCTTTTGTTAGATGATTATTTTTCATAATTTCAATCACATCATTAGTGAGAGTTTTTACCGCTATTTTAAAGGTTTCATTGCCTTTCATTTTGATAAACTGCAACCGCTCTTCAAGCATTTTAGCATTCGCAGGATTCCTACTCCCACAACCAGGTGTCATCAAAAAGTCTTGATAGCCACCATTAGATGCCACTCTTACATCCAAAATAGCTTGACTAAAATCTTCACTTCTCCCAATCACAGCTGCTCCCGCTCCATCTCCAAAAAGAACACAAGTGCTTCTATCTTCCATATCAATAATACTTGATAGCTTCTCTGCCCCAATAATAAGGATATTTTTACAAGCTCCCGATTCAATAAATGATTTTGCAAGATACAAAAGATAAATAAAGCCACTACACGCTGCTGAAATATCAAAAGCAGGTTTATTAATAATCCCAAGATTATTAGCCACCACACAAGCTGTTGAAGGCATACAAAGAAAATCTGGAGAAATAGTTGCTACAATAACCATATCAATTTCATCGGGGCTAAGCTTTGCCCTTTCTATGGCTAATTGTGCTGCTTTAGTTGCTAAATCGCTTGTCGCTTCAGCAGAATCAGCAAACCTCCGCTCTTTAATTCCCGTTCTTTTTTGTATCCATTCATCGCTTGTATCAACAATTTTTGAGAGATCATCGTTTGTTATAATTCGACTTGGCACATAAGCCCCAATGGAGTTTAAACTTGCATAGATTTTTTTCTCCATAGGAACTCCTAAAAATTATTTTATTGTTATTTTATATTGTTGCAAGGCACTTAGAATCTTATCATTAATGCCATTTTCAATCGTAGAAATTGCCTGAAAAATCGCATTTTTCATTGCTTTAGCATTACTTTTTCCATGACAAATAATCACATTCCCATCAATGCCAAGAAGTGGCGCACCGCCGTATTCTGCATAATCAATTTGCTTTTTAAGCTTCTTAAACACACCTCGCATAAACAATGCTCCAAAAGTTCCTGCAAAGGAATCTTTGATATATTGTCTTAAGAGATGAATGATTGAATCTGCAACGCCCTCACTTGTTTTAAGGACAACATTCCCGACAAAACCATCACAAACAATCACCTCAACTGAAGAATCAAAAATATTATTGCCTTCAATATTTCCAATAAAGCTTGGATGATTCCTTAATATTTCCATTGCCGCTTTTGTGTTTTCATTGCCCTTGCATTCTTCTTCTCCATTGGCAAGCAATCCGATTCGCACTTTAGGGTATTTCAAAATCCATTTTGCATACTCATGCCCCATAACGCCAAACTCAAAAAGATTTTCAGGCTTACAATCCACATTAGCACCCGCATCAACAATGAGGCTTTTATTTCCATCAGTGCGTGGCATCAAGGTGCAAATTGCAGGACGAGAAATACCTTTTAAGCGTCCAATTTTTAAAGTTGCCAAACTCATAGTTGCACCACTATGCCCAGCAGAAACCACCGCATCTACTTCTTTGTTTTTTAGCATTTCCATAGCTAGATAAATTGAGCTATCTTTACGCTTAAGCGCTGCAGTAGCACCATCGTCCATTGCAATAAAATCTTCACAATGAATGATTTGGACTCTATTTACCATATTTGCAGGAATCAAAGGTTCAAGAATCGTTTTATCCCCAATAAGAACTAACGAAAAATCTCGCTCTTTTAATGCCCACAAAGCACCTTCTACAAGCGGTGAAGCTCCAAAATCACCACCCATTGCATCAACAGCAATTTTCACAATACTTACCAAGCCTTGATTTTAGTCTTTATATTTTCCAGTAAATTTATTTACCCTATGAGGCATTTTCCAAGTGCCATCTTTATCTTTTATGGGCATTGCTAGAGTGATTTTATAATGCGTTCTTCTCTTTGCTGCTCTTGTTTTACTTACGCGTCTCTTTGGTACTGCCATTTTTTACTCCTTAAATTTTAGTTTTAATATGATAATCACAGCGAATCATTTCCAATTCGCCCCTCAAAATTTCCTCCAAATCAATACTTCCATTCTCACATTCAACAACTTCTTCAAAATGTTCATTATCCAAGCTAACTTTTCCGTTGCTAAGATAAAATGAAACTTCATTGTCTAATGTCTCCAAGTATTCTTCTCCACTCAAATCGCATACTAACTCCATCTCTCCTTGCAAACTCGCATCAAGCCTGATAAAGTCTCTATAACTTCTATCATAAGACAAGAAACCTTCAAACTTAACTGAATCTTTTTGAAGACTAAATGGAATCTTCTCTCCATTTCTACAAGCCTGAAATGCTCTTAAAAAGGGAATCTTAGAAGCCAATTAGCAAATTTCTCTTTCTGCAAAGAAAAATTTAATTTCTTTTTCTGCATTCTCTAAGCTATCACTTCCATGCACTGCGTTAGCATCAATGCTTTCAGCAAAGTCTGCTCTTATTGTCCCTGCTGCTGCTTCTTTAGGGTTTGTAGCACCCATTAATTCACGATTTTTCGCAACTGCATTCAAGCCTTCTAATACCATTACAACAACTGGACCACTTACCATAAAAGCAACCAAATCATTGAAAAAGGGACGACTTTTGTGAATGGCATAAAACTCTTGCGCATCACATTGGCTTAATTGAATTTTTTTCATTGCGGCAATTCTTAAGCCATTGCTTTCAAATCTATCAACAATTTTACCAATAACATTCTTTTTTACTGCATCTGGCTTAATAATGGATAATGTTTTCTCCATTTCCTTACTCCTATATTTCACCAAAAATTTTGGAATTTTATAAAATCAAAGTTATTATTATACAATAAAAAATTATATTTAACATTAAACGCATTATTTTAGAATCGTTTTGGAGGTTTAATTCCCAAAATTCGCAACTCTCTATAAAATCTTTGCATACCAAAATTAGCCTTTTTATCAATCTCATAAGAAAGAACTTTTAAATATTCTAAAATCTGCTTTTTGCTTACCCCTGTTTTTAAAGAAGCTTCCTCTAAGATATAGTAAGGTATTTTAATACTTTTTTGTTTAAAAGCCTGAATGATTTTCTTAAAAAAAGTTAAATCTTTTCTTACGCATAATCTCCCAAATACAAAAGGCAACCCTTGCCTAGAAACCCAATATTCCCCCATATCAATATAATCTTCTCTGGCTTCCTTTTGCTGTTTTAAAACCTCTATTAATGCTCGATCTCCAATCAAAACACGCCCTTTTAAGCCTAAAACCTTTAAAAGTGCGTTAGAAGTTGCTGATTGATAATCACTCCCTTCTTCTTCTTTTAGGCAAATAACGCTTAAGACTTTTTTTCTTGCGACAATTCCAATTTTTGAGGCAAAAAAATTACTTTTTCCTAAAGCTGTAATAGAAGACACAAACCCTGCATCAATGTAGCCAAATAAAAACTCTTTGTTAAGTCTAGCTGGATAAGATTTTCGTTTTTTATAACACAACATAAATTGAGAAGGTGTTGGATACGCGCGTATAAAAACTTCAAAAGGCAAAAGATTCAAATAATCAATTTTCCCAAAACGCATAAACTCTCCTTGCCAAATATTCCAAATAATTCAATATTTTACACTATATCGCTTTAATATTCACCCTAATTACCGCTCAATAAATAAGTGAAATTTTAAAAAAAATAATATAAAATTAAGCAAAAATAATTGGAAACAAGGATAAATGTATGAACCCCTTATTATTAAAGGCTATTCAAGATCTTCCACCTCTACCAAGCACCGTAACAGAATTGCGTAATTATATTGATTCTAATGGTGCAAATTTGGAAATCAAAAAGATTGCTACCATTATCCAAAAAGATCCGCTTTTAGTTGCAGAATTATTGCGCCTTGCAAACTCTCCTTTTTATGGATTCTCGCGACAAGTATCTACGATTCAGCAAGTTATTTCCTTACTAGGAATCAACAATATCAAAAATGTTGTTTTAGCCAATTCCATTAAATCTACCTTTACTATTGATGTTTCTCCTTATGGTTTGGACACTGCAGACTTTCTTAACAACTGCTCTAAGGAAGTAGATTTCATCTCAAATTGGCTCAAGGAAGAAGATAAAGCCCTAGCAAATACGCTTGTGCCTTGTGCAATGCTTTTAAGATTGGGCATGATTTTGCTCTCTGACATACTTATTAGGTCCAATAAAGACAAGGAGTTCTTGGCTGAAAATAAAGCTCATAATTTCCAAGATATTCGCGAAGTAGAGAATCATTATTGTGGTGTTGATAGCGTATCTTTTTTGGGATTTTTATTTGATTATTGGAAATTTGATGAAATCCTAATTCAGAGTATCTCTTACATTGACACTCCTCACGCTGCCACAGATGAGACCAAAAAAAATGCGTATGCTCTAGCCATTACCAACTGCCTTTTTGAACCATATGCACCGCTTAATCATTTTAATTCCAAAAAAGCTATTGCTCTCTTAAATGAAGCAAAAACACAAAATATTAATTTTAATATGGAGAATTTTTTAGCCAATTTGCCTAAAGAAGCTAAAGATAACCTAGCACAAGAATTAGAAAGCTAAATCTTAAAAAGGGGGGAATTAGTTAAACCCCCTAAGCCTTTTTGGCTAGAGGGATTGTGGCAAATTAAAGTTTATCTGCGTTTTGAGAAAGATAGTCTGCTACGCCTTTAGCATCAGCTTTCATACCTTTATCGCCCTTGTTCCAACCAGCTGGACAAACTTCACCATTTTCTTCAAAGAAAGTTAATGCATCACACATTCTTAGCATTTCATCCATATTTCTGCCAAGTGGAAGGTCATTGATTACAGCGTGGCGAACAACTTGATTTTTATCAATCAAGAAAGAACCTCTTAGCGCAACTGCTTCATCAATTAAAACTTCATAATCTCTTGAGATTTGTTTTGTAATATCAGAAACCATAGGGAATTGAACATTTCCGATTCCACCTTGATTAACTGGAGTATTTTTCCATGCAAAATGAACAACATCAGAATCAATAGAAACACCAATTACATTAAAACCTTTTTCTGCAAAAGCTTTTACTCTGTGATCCATAGCGATAATTTCTGAAGGGCAAACAAATGTAAAATCTTTTGGCCAAAAGAAAACGACTGCGCCATTTCTACCAAGATTTCTAGAAAGTTCAAAATCATTAACGATTTGATTGTCTGCCAAAACAGCAGGTGCTTTGAAATTTGGAGCTTTTTTTGTTACTAACATTTTAAATCCTTTATAAAAATAATTTGTTGATAAAAAATATCAACTGGAATGATACCAATAGTAATATAAATTCAATATTAAATATTTCTTGAATCTTTTTTACACTTTTTAAGATTATTTTTGATAAGATTACAAAAATTAAAAATACAAGGTGAATTTATGAAAAAAGAATTTCTTTTTACTTCTGAATCGGTTACCGAAGGGCATCCAGATAAAATGGCTGATCAAATTAGCGATGCGATTTTAGATTACATTATAGAACGCGATCCAAAGGCTAGAGTAGCTTGTGAAACTTTACTTTCTAATGGTTATTGTGTGATTGCTGGGGAATTAAAAACTCACGCTTATGCTCCTATGCAAGACATTGCTAGAAGCGTTATTCGAGAGATTGGCTATATTGATGCGCGTTATGGATTTGATTACCGCAGTGCTGGTGTGCTTAATGGAATCGGAGAGCAAAGCCCCGATATTAATCAAGGTGTAGATAGAGAAGATGGTGAGATTGGAGCAGGAGATCAAGGCTTAATGTTTGGCTATGCTTGTCGCGAAACTGATGTTTTAATGCCACTTCCTATTTATCTTTCCCACAGAATCACCGAAAGATTAGCCGCCCTTAGAAAAGATGGAACACTTCCCTTTTTGCGCCCTGATGGCAAATCTCAAGTTACAATCAAATATGCTAATGGAATCCCTGTGAGCATTGACACTATTGTTGTCTCAACTCAACATAGTCCAGAGACTTCTCAAGAAACACTTAGAAGTGCCGTTATTGAAGAAGTTATCAAAAAATCTTTGCCAGAGCAATTTGCAACTGACAATATCCGCTACTTTATCAATCCAACTGGAAAATTTGTCATCGGTGGTCCTCAAGGTGATGCAGGGCTAACAGGGCGAAAAATCATTGTTGATACTTATGGTGGAAGCTGTCCGCATGGCGGAGGGGCTTTTAGTGGAAAAGATCCAAGCAAAGTCGATAGAAGTGGTGCTTATGCGATGCGATATGTCGCAAAAAATCTTGTGGCAAGTGGAATCTGCGATAAAGCCACCGTTCAAATTGCCTATGCTATTGGAGTAGTAGAGCCTGTATCAATTCTTGTCAATACTCACGGAACAGGAAAGGTAGAAGATTCCAAAATTGAAGAATGCGTTAAAAATCTTTTCCGCCTTACACCAAAAGGCATTATTGAAACTCTAGACTTACTCCGCCCTATTTATCAAAAAACTGCAAGTTATGGACACTTTGGTAGAGAATTGCCTGAATTCACTTGGGAAAAAACTGATAAAGCAGAAGCCATCAAAGATTATTTCAATCTCAAATAAAAATTAGAGAGAATCTTGGATTCTCTCTAATTTTATTCCTTGCACATCGCTTCACAACAAATTATCAAAATTTATTCGATACTCCTAGCCTAAAATCCTTGCTTGATTCTTTTTGAAGTTTTTAATCATATGCAACATTCTAAAAGGGAATGAAATTAATTTGCCTTTTTTGCGTTTATGATAAGCATTAAAAGCAACTCTTCCTATATCTCTAGCTAAATTATAATCTTTTAGTGAAATTTCTTCTTGCTCTATCGAATCTTTATTTTTAATAAGAAAGTAAGTATAAAATGGAATTAGAATAAATAAGCCTTTTTGATAATATCTTAAAAGCTTGTATCCAACCAAACATTGAAAAACTAAGGCACTATCTGCTTGTGGCTTGAGTGGTAATAATTTCTCTTTAAAAATAGGGGTTTGCTCCACCACATCCCACCAATATTGATCTAAAAATTTATTATGATAATCCAAATAGATTTTAGCGTTATTCCAAGGTTTAGTGTGTGTGAAATAGTGCAAGATTTTGGGATTTTGCAATGCACTATTAAAGTCTTTTCTATAATAAGGAAGTTTATCTCTACCTTTTTCATCTTTACAAATCGCACGATAATAAACACAAACCATAAGATTCCATTCTATTCCAACCTTATGAGTTTTCCCAGATAAAACTATGTTTAATATATCTTGATCGTGGAAGGAATAACGATAATTTTTTCCAATCTCAAAAGCCTTATTTTCTACATTTTCTTGTCTCCACAAATCCAAATCTATAAGCAACATTCCGGCATTAAAATAACTACCTGTAATATTTATGGGCTGATAAGCTTGATTTTTGGGCTTAAAAATCTTTTGAGAATGGTGCTCCATTACAACTCTACAAATTTTACCTTGCAAATCCACTGCAAATAGCTCTCTTAAATCACCCAAAACAACCATATCTACATCCAAATAAACACATCGCTTAATTGATAATGGCAAAGCAGTGCCAATCTTTAAACGATAATAAGTTAAATAATTTCCATTAAGTGTAGGCATAGAGTATTCTCTAAAGAGTTGGTCATCTAAAATATAAATAGCGAGTGTGCAAGGATAAATTTTTGAAAGCTCTAAGGCAAGATTCTCTAGATTATCTCTATTTTCTTGGCTAATAGAATCCATTAAAAGATGAAAATAATAGGCTTTATTTTCTAATTTGGAATCTTGATTGGTATTTTGAATAATTGAAGCGATTAGCACTGCTGCATAAGGCACATAATTTTCATTTAAATTCAAAACAACATCATACATTATTATCCTCTAAGTATTTTACAAATATTTTGCAAGATTGTAGCATAAAATCAAATATCAACCAACACAAATTACGATACTTTATAGTATTTAAATAATTTAATTTTACATTTATAGAAGAATAGATTATTTTACAAAAGAAATTTTAGAAGTATGGTGCGCTGGGCGAGACTTGAACTCGCACGGGTCGCCCCGCCACCCCCTCAAGATGGTGTGTCTACCATTCCACCACCAGCGCAATAAAAGCTTAAGATTCTAGCCAAGACTAGAATCTTAAAAGGGTTATTATAAGCCTAGTATTCCTGCAAAAGGGTTAGCATAAAGAAGAATCAAGGCTACAACAAGTGTATAAATAACTTGCGCTTCAATCATCGCTAATGCAATAAACATTGTTGTCATAAGCTTACCACCCACACCAGGATTTCTAGCCATACCAGAAATAGTCGCAGCTGCTGTGCTTCCCATACCGATAGCACCACCAAGCGCAGCAATACCTAATCCAATACCTGCAGCAATTGCAGAATAAGACAACAACATTTCACCAGCACCTTCAGCAGCAAATGCTACACTAGCTAATGCAAAAAATGCTAAAAATAACTTTTTCATCATTATCTCCTTGAAATTTCAAAGTCTGTTCGGATCTGTCCCCTACTTATCACTTTGTAAGGCGCAATTATTATCATTTTTTGCTAAATTTTAAATAAAAGTAAGCCCACAATTGACAAAAATTTACAAATTTTTTGTTTTCTTTGTTTTAATTGTTGCGTAAAACACTTTTTTATTGACTTTTTTGTGCCAACAAAGCCTTTAATTCCCTAATAGCATTCTCTAGCCCAACAAAAATTGCTCTTGCAATAATACTCTGTCCAATATTTAATTCCACAATCTCTTGAATCTCCAAAATAGGCTTTAAATTGACATAATTTAATCCGTGCCCCGCTGCGACCTCCAAGCCCAACTCATTTGCCTTTTTTGCTCCTTTTTTAAGAGAATCCAAAGACTGCTTCCAAAGATTTTGCAACTCTTTTTTGGGCAATTCTAATTCTTTGATGCTATTTTTCATCTTAGGTAAGTTTGAAAAAAGCATTAAGTGCAAATTCGCATAGCTCCCTGTGTGCAACTCTATCATCTCTGCCCCCACTTCCTTAGAGGCTTCAATTTGACTTACCTCAGAATCAATAAAAAGCGAAACTTGCGTGCCAACTTCTTGAAAACTTTTTGTAATTTGCAAAATGCGCTCAAAATTCCCCACAACATTTAACCCACCCTCTGTCGTTACTTCCTCTCTATTCTCTGGAACAAGCGTGATTCTATGTGGAGCAATTTTTAAAAGAAATTCAATAATAGCAGGATTAATTGATGACTCAATATTAATAGGTAAAAACGAAGATTGTGCTATCCGCAAAATGTCTTCATCGTGCATATGGCGCCTATCTTCCCTTAAATGCATCGTGATTTGATCTGCCCCTGCTCTCTTTGCGATAAAAATCGCTTCCAAAGGATCTGGATCATTGATTTTTCGCGCTTCTCTTAAAGTAGCAATGTGATCAATATTTACTCCAAGTAGCATTTTCACTCCTTTTTATGTCAAATTGATAGGATTTTAACTAAAATAACTTTAAAATTTATCACAAAGGTTTGCTATGGTAATGGTATTTGACTGCGAAACAATTCCTGATACTACACTTATAAAGCAAGGTTTTAAAAAAGAGTTTGAAGCGCTTAACTTGGATTTTTCTAATGAACTAGCCATTAGCAAAAAAGCAATGGAGATTCAAAAGGAAAATAGTGGAAGTGAATTTTTACCCATTTGCTACCACCAAGTCGTTTCTATTGCTGCCATTTTTTGTGATGAATATGGTTATTTTAAAAAGGTAGGAAACTTCAAAGCCATGGGCAACACCAAAGAAGAAAGAGAAAAATCGCTCATACAAGCTTTTTTAGATTATTTAAACAAACATCAACCCAAACTAGTAAGCTTTAATGGAAGGGGATTTGACTTGCCAATGCTATTACTTAGGGCAATGAAATACAAACTTCAAGCCAATGCGTATTTTGAAACAGACAATCTTCAATACAATAAAAACAAATGGGAAAACTACCGCCAAAGGTATAGTGAAAAATTTCATACCGATTTGCTTGATGTATTGGGAAATTTTGGAAGTGTGCGTGGATTAAAACTTGATGTGCTTGCAAACCTTATGGGATTCCCAGGAAAGTATGATATTCACGGAGATATGGTGCTAGAGCTTTATTATCAAGAGGAATATGAAAAAATTGATGAATATTGCCAAAGCGATGTCTTAAATACTTATGGCGTGTATTTGCACTATGAGCTTTTAAAGGGCAATTTAAATGTGGAGCAATATCACGAAATCTTGAGTAATTGGAGAGAAAATCTCCCAAAAGACAAATCTTATTCTTCAATCTTTTTTGATACAATCACACAACAAATTCACTCTTAAGCCAAAGGAACTTTATGCTTTCAAAGGAAATTTTAGAATTTAGCGAAATGCGTTATGAAATAAGAGCCTATTTGTGCTTTTTATTACAACGCAATATCAAAAATCATTTGCCCCATATTGAGCTCAATAAAATCATTGATGGTTTGCATAAAATTGGTAGTGAAATTAGTATTTTTGAGCTTTTATATGTGCTTGATTCAAGTGGAAATTTGACTATAGATGGAATCAGCAATGATTCTTCCATAGAATGCAAAAAGGGTGAAAATCACAATGACAGAGCCTATTTTTATCGTGCTATCAAAGAAAAAAAATGTATTCTAACAGATCCCTACCCTTCCCTAGCAAGTGGAAATCTTGTAATCACTGCTTCTTATCCACTCTATAATGATAAGGGCAAACTAATGTATGTTGTCTGCCTTGATATACCTTTGGAAAAAACTTCCCTTATTTTACGACCTATGCCACTTTTTGGATTCTTTTCGCATTTCAAAAAGGCTGTTTATTTTATCATCACTTTAGCCTTATTTCTTGTTTGCGGATTATTGCTTGTAAAAGGCGGTATTAGCATGTGGGAAGCATTGGAGAGATTTAATAGTCTAGATATTAAGGATATTTTTGAAGCCACGATTCTCATCACTCTTTCTTTGGCTATTTTTGATTTAGTTCGAGCAATCTTTGAAGAAGAAGTGCTTGGAAGACAAAAATCTCAAGATTCTAAAATGGTACATAAAACAATGACGCGCTTTTTGGGGTCTATTGTGATTGCTCTAGCCATTGAAGCCTTGATGCTAGTTTTTAAATTCACTATTATTGAGCCTGAAAAACTTATCTATGCGGTGTATCTGATTGTTGGGGTAACGCTACTACTTGCTGGGCTATCAGTCTATGTGAAATTCACTGCTGGAGCCAGAAAGGATTAAAGATGCTTGGAATTATTGACTATAATAGCGGAAACCTAGCAAGTGTGCAAAATGCTATTTTAAAGCTTGGGGGAAAAGTTAGAATTGAACCTAATCCTGCTGAGCTTAAAAACTATGATCGATTAATACTCCCTGGCGTTGGAGCCTTTGGTGAAGCTATGGAAAATCTAGAAAAAAGTGGTATGAAAGAATCGATTTTAGAATTTGCAAAAAATGGAAAACCTTTGCTTGGAATCTGCCTTGGAATGCAACTTTTATTCCAAAAAAGCTATGAGTTTGGGGAGCATTTTGGACTTGGTTTGATAGAGGGCGAAATTATAAAATTTGATAAAAAATTACTTAAAAAGGATGAGAAGATTCCACATATGGGGTGGAATCTTGTCTATAAAACCCAAAATAGCCCACTTACAAAAGACTTAGAAGAAAATTTTTATTTGTATTTTGTGCATAGTTATTACTTGGGTGATTTTAAAAATGCCATTGGAATAAGCCATTATGGAGTAGATTTTGCAGCCTTGGTGCAGAAAGATAATCTCTTTGGGATTCAGCCACACCCTGAAAAGTCTCACAATATAGGCTTAAAAATTTTAGAAAATTTTCTCAAATTTTCTTAATCTAACCCTATGTTTTACACGCAATTAGACTTATCTAGAATATAATCTCTTTTTGTTTAAAGCAAAAAAATAGATATGTTCCTATATAATTTTGCGATTAATTTTTCACTTAATGTGTTGCGGAACTTTCAAGGACAAAAAATGCAAATTATTCCAGCAATTGATTTAAAAGAAGGCTGTGCTGTAAGGCTTATGCAAGGCAAAATGGAAAGTGCCAAAATTTATTACAAAAACCCCTTAGAAGTGGTAAAGATTTTTGAAGAAATGGGCGCAGAATATTTACACATTGTTGATTTAGATGGAGCCTTTTGTGGCAAACCACAAAATAAAGCAGTGATAGAAAATATCGCCAAAAATTCCACACTCAAAATTGAAATTGGTGGTGGAATCCGCAATGAAGAGACTATTAAAGAATACTTAAATCTTGGGGTAAATCGAATCATACTAGGCTCCATTGCTCTAAAAGATCCTAAGTTTGCCAAAGAAATGGCACAAAAATATCCTATTATCATTGGGATTGATGCCAAAGATGGAAAAGTTGCCACAGAAGGTTGGGATCAGGTGGGTAGAGTGCTTGCAAGTGAATTTGCAAAAGAATTTCAAAACAGCCCTATAGAAGCGATTATTTGCACAGATATTAGCAATGATGGAATGCTTAATGGAATCAATATTGATTTTACCAAAGAAATCGCCCAAAGTAGCGGTAAATTTACTCTTGCAAGTGGTGGATTATCGTGCCTAGAAGATCTAGAGAAGCTCTATCTTTCTAAAATAGATGGCGTAATTGTAGGCAAAGCTTTCTATGAAAAAAAGCTTGATCTAAAAGAAGCCTTTAGAAAATTTAAATAACAAAATCCCGTGGGATCAAAAAATTTAATTGTAGCTTATGGTAAATTTTGCTATGATATTATAATATTTTTATAATGAAATTTATTTTTAGCTAGTAATAAGGAGTTTGCTTTGAAAATGGTTGTTGTTGATGATAGTTCTACGATGAGAAGAATCATAAAAAACACACTTGCAAGATTAGGTTATAATGATATTTTAGAGGGAGAAAATGGTCTTGAAGGTTGGGATCAGATGAATGCTAATCCTGATGTAAAAGTTTTGATCACCGATTGGAATATGCCTGAAATGAATGGTTTAGACTTAGTTAAAAAAGTTCGTGCCGATGAGAGATTTAAAGATATTCCTATTATTATGGTTACCACAGAGGGAGGAAAAGCAGAGGTTATTACAGCTCTCAAAGCAGGGGTTAATAACTACATAGTCAAACCATTTACCCCACAAGTTCTAAAAGAAAAATTAGAAGTTGTATTAGGTGTAAATGACTAACAATGGGATCTTATAATTGCCTCAATATCAAAGTTGATAAATTTTTATGGCTTTTTGAGAATAAGGCATTAGAAATCACCAAAGAAGCCATTGAAGAAATTGAAAATGGCTTTATTATTCGCACTCATCAAGACATCAATACCATTCAAAAGCAATTAGAAAGCTATAGCAAAGAGCTTGAAGATCTTATGCAAGAAAAAATTCATCTTGAATTTGAATCAAGCGCTCAAAAAAATGAAGATTGGATCACAAAATATCGCGATTCCATACAACCCATTGAATGTGGAAAATATTATATTTATCCCCCTTGGTTTTCTCCCAAAACCGATAAACTCAATCTCATTATTGAACCTGCACTAGCCTTTGGAAGTGGGCATCATGGTAGCACTTTTGGTTGCCTAGAAGCACTTAATAAACTCTCTTTAGAAAATAAAACTCTCCTAGATGTGGGCTGTGGAAGTGGAATCTTGGCTATTGCTGCTAAAAAAAGTGGTGCTGAAGTTTGGTGCTGCGACACTGATGAAATAGCAGTGAATGCCACCAAAGACAATGCAAAAAAAAACAATCTTACTTTAGATAGAGTTTTCTTGGGATCCATTGACAAAATAGCTGACAAAAAAGATTGCTTTGATGTTGTAGTTGCTAACATTCTAGCCGACATTATTGTAGCATTGCCTTTAGATTCGTATGTTAAACAAGATGGGATATTAATCTTATCAGGGATTTTAGAAAAATATACAAAAAAAGTCCTTGATAAGTTTAAAAACTTAGAATTACTTACCCAAAATAATCATCAAGAATGGGTAACTTTAACCTTCAAAAAATACAAGGATAATAATGCAACGACAAGACAATAATCAAAATCAACCACAAGATAAAAAACCTAATAATTTTTTCAATCAGAATCCTCTTTTGATGTTTGTTATTTTTGCAATCATTGCTATTGTTGTTTTTCGCTTCATGTCCCCAAATGGCGAAGTAAGCAGACTAAGCGGTGCAAATACTACTAAAACTATCAACTATTATGAGCTAAAAAAACTCATTGAAAATAAACAAGTGGATTTTGTTGCCATTGGACAAACCAATATCAAGGCAACTTCAAACAACGAAAATGGAAAAATTGTCTATAATGCTCAAAGAGTAAGTCCGGATAATACGCTAATTCCTTTGTTAGATGAAAAAGGTGTGGAATACACTGGCTATAGCGAGAGTAATTGGCTTAGCGATATGCTCTTTGGTTGGGTATTGCCCATCTTTATTTTCTTTGCAATTTGGATGTTCTTAGCCAATCGTATGCAAAAAAATATGGGAAGTGGAATATTGGGATTTGGAAGCTCAAGAAAGCTTGTCAATTCAGAAAAACCTAATGTTAAATTTGATGATATGGCAGGAAATGCAGAAGCTAAAGATGAAGTAGTAGAGATTGTAGATTTTCTAAAGAATCCTGAGCGTTACGCTGCACTTGGGGCTAAAATACCTAAAGGTGTTCTATTAGTGGGACCTCCAGGAACAGGTAAAACACTTCTTGCAAAAGCTGTAGCAGGTGAAGCCAATGTTCCATTTTTTTCAGTTAGCGGAAGTAGCTTCATTGAAATGTTCGTAGGTGTTGGGGCAAGTAGAGTAAGAGACTTGTTTGAAAATGCCAAAAAAGAAGCACCAAGCATCATCTTTATTGATGAAATTGATGCCATTGGTAAAAGTCGCGCTAATGGAATGGTGGGTGGAGGAAATGATGAGCGCGAACAAACACTCAATCAACTTTTAGCCGAAATGGATGGATTTAATTCTGATTCCTCCCCTGTTATCGTGCTTGCAGCAACTAACCGACCTGAAGTTTTAGATCCTGCTCTCTTGCGTCCAGGTAGATTTGATAGGCAAGTTTTAGTAGATAAACCTGATTTTGAAGGTAGAGTGGAGATTCTAAAAGTGCATATCAAAAATATCAAACTTGCTCGCAATGTTGATTTATTTGAAGTTTCAAAACTAACAGCCGGACTTGCAGGAGCAGACTTGGCTAATATTGTTAATGAAGCCGCACTTCTTGCAGGAAGAAACGATAAAAAAGAAGTTGAACAAAGCGACTTTTTAGAAGCAGTGGAAAGAAGTATTGCAGGATTGGAGAAAAAATCTCGCAGAATCTCTCCAAAAGAGAAAAAAATTGTTGCCTACCACGAAAGCGGACACGCACTTATAGCAGAAATCACTAAAGGGGCAAAAAAGGTAACCAAAGTATCTATTATTCCACGCGGTTTGGCAGCGCTTGGATACACACTTAATACGCCTGAAGAAAACAAATATCTGATGCAAAAGCACGAACTACTTGCTGAAGTGGATGTTTTACTCGGTGGAAGGGCAGCTGAAGCGGTATTTTTAGGCGAAATTTCTACCGGAGCTAGTAATGACTTAGAGAGAGCCACAGACATTATTAAAGCTATGGTAAGCTATTATGGAATGACTGATGTAGCTGGGCTTATGGTGCTAGAGAAACAACGCAATGTTTTTTTAAATGGCGGATTAGGCAGCACAAGAGAATATAGCGAGGAAATGGCACAAAAAATGGATTCTTATATTAAAACTATTCTTAATGAGCGTTTTGAAGCTGTAAAAGAATCGCTAGAAACTTATAGAGAAGCTATTGAAAATATCGTTAAAGAACTTTTTGAAAAAGAAAATATTGATGGGGAGAAAGTGCGAGAAATCATTACGGAGTATGAAAAGGCTCATAATTTAGAAAGTAGAATTATTAAAGAAGAAAAAGAGGAAGCCTAAAAAGGAGCCATATTGAAAACAACAACACAAATTATTGCAAAAGAAGGTTGGAAGCCTATTATTATCACTTTAATTGTGTTATTTTTTTGTTGGTTATTGAGTTGGAAATTCATTGGCTTTTTGGCTTTTGCATTTTTATTATCCTTTCTTTATTTTTATTATAATCCTGAAAGAATCGCACAAGACATTTCAGAAGATGTCATTTTAGCACCCATTGATGGAATCATCACTCACATAGAAAACCAAGAGAATAATCTCTTAATAACAATCAAAAAGCCCATTTGCTTTTGCGGATTGATACGAATGCCTTTTAATGGCGTAGCCAAAAAAGTCTATCATATCCGTGGCTTAGCCAATGCTCAAGAATCAACGGGTGAGAAAATATGCTTGGAGTTTGGCAAGTCTAAAAATCATACTTCACTCATTTTGTATCCCAAAATCTGTCCGCGCAATCTTTTTATTTATTTTAGCGATTCTAATTTTAGAGAAGGAGAGCGAATTGGCTTTTTTTTAAAAGGAATTGCTAAATTACAATTACCCAAAAATGTAGAAATTAAAGTCTCCATAGGCGATAAAATTTTAGCTGGTTCTAGTATAGTGGGGTATATCCGCTAATGAAAATTGATCCTTTGTATATTTTGCCAAATTTTTTCACAGGGGCAAGTATTTATCTTGGAGTCCTAAGCATTACCTATGCAACAATGGGGAGATTCCAATTGGCTTGTTGGCTTGTGCTATTAAGCTTAATCTTTGATGGATTAGATGGGCGTGTTGCAAGACTAACTGGCACCACAAGTAAATTTGGTGTGGAGTTTGATTCATTGGCTGATATTGTAGCTTTTGGCGTAGCACCTGCTATGATTTTATTTACTTATATTGGCTATATGTATGGGAAGCTAGGAATCGTTGTCTCTGGACTTTATGTGGTCTTTGGGGCAATTAGACTTGCGCGATTTAATGTAACAACTAGCCAAAATGAACCCAATGTTTTTATAGGATTACCCATTCCTGCTGCAGCGGTTTTTGTAGTTAGTTGGTTATTGCTTGAAATGGGATACCTTCAAAAATACTTTGAAAATCCAAAAATAATCTCGCCATTTTTATTAATAGCAAGTTTAATAGTAGCTTTGTTAATGGTGAGTAACATTCGCTATCCTAGTTTTAAAAAATTAAATTTTGAAAAAATAAGTTTTGGTAAAATCATTGTTTTTTTGATGATAATTTTGGCAATTCTCTTTGCTTATCCTATCTTAAGCATTACGATTCTAATCACTTGCTATGTCCTTTTTGGTCCTAGTAGAGCCTTATATTATCTCACTAAGCATTTTATGGAGAAAAGAAAATGAGAATGTCTTACACGCGACATTATGGTAATGCATATAAAAATCTTTTAACTCTGTCATTACTACTACCGCTGGGAATCTGATATTTAATTCTCGCTTTTCAAAAATAATGAATATAATTTTTTTAAGGATATACTAATGGAAATGATAAAAATTTTTGATACCACTTTAAGAGATGGTGAGCAAAGCCCTGGCGCTTCAATGAATACAGAAGAAAAAGTCAAACTTGCTTTGCAATTAGAAAAATTGGGTGTAGATATTATTGAAGCAGGTTTTGCCGCAGCTAGCCCTGGAGATTTTGAAGCGATTTCAAGAATCTCTGAAACACTCAAAGAAAGCACCATATGCTCCCTTGCGCGAGCTGTTCCAAAAGACATTGAATTAGCTGCAAAAGCACTAGAAAAGGCAAAACATAAGCGAATCCACACTTTTATTGCAACAAGCCCCATACACATGGAATACAAGCTCAAAATGCAACCCGATGAAGTCATTAAACGCGCCATAGAAGCTGTCAAACTTGCAAGAAGCTTGTGTGAAGATATAGAGTTTAGTTGCGAAGATGCGTGTCGTAGTGATATTGGGTTTTTAAAGGAAGTTGCTTTAGCGGTGATTGAAGCAGGAGCAACAACACTTAATCTCCCTGATACAGTGGGTTATCGTTTGCCTAATGAAATTGGAGAAATGATAAGAGAAATGAAAACTTGCGTTGGTGATCGTGCGATTTTATCAGTGCATTGCCACAATGACTTAGGCTTGGCAGTCTCTAATTCTATTGCAGGGATTCAAAATGGTGCAAGACAGCTTGAATGCACAATTAATGGACTTGGAGAGCGTGCAGGAAACACAGCCTTAGAAGAAGTAGTTATGATTCTAAAAACGCGCAAAGATGTTTTTGGTAATCTAGATACAAGAATCAAAACCAAAGAAATTTATGCTACTAGCAAACTTGTTGCAGACATTACAGGCATTAGACCACAGCCCAACAAAGCTATTGTAGGTAAAAATGCGTTTGCTCATGAAAGTGGAATCCATCAAGATGGTATGTTAAAGCACCCAGAAACTTATGAGATTATGAAATCTAGCGATATTGGAATTCCGCAAGAAAATGGCTTGGTGCTTGGCAAACATAGTGGTAGAGCTGCTTTTAAAGATAAATTGGCAAGTTTAGGATTTGATGAAATTTCACAAGAAGAACTTGATAATGCCTTTGAAAAATTTAAGATTCTTTGCGATAAGAAAAAAGAAATCTATGATGAGGATATTCGCTCTATCCTAACTGATCAAACTAGCAAAATTCCACAAATCTTTGAATTAATTAGTTTGCAAATTAGTAGCGATTCTAATGGTGTGCCTTATGCTGCAATTTCTATCCAAAAAGATGGTAGAAGTCGCATTGACGCTGCTATTGGAAATGGAAGCGTTGATGCGATTTTAAAAACCATTGATAGGGTTAGCGGCTATAATGGCGTCCTAAAAGACTACAAAGTAGAAGCGGTGAGTGAGGGCAAAGATGCCTTGGCTAAAGTTGTTGTTAAAGTAGAGTTTGAATCAAATAAACCTGCATTTATTGGTCATGGTTTGCATTTAGATACTTTGCAAGCAACGGCTAAAGCATATATTGGTGCATTAAACAGCTATCTCTCGATGCAAAATTTAATGTAAAATCTATAACATTAAAACAATAAGTTCTAATAGGAATATAAAATGGAAATCACACCAGAGAGACTTTTTAATGCTAGAAGAAGATTTTTAAAATTAGGTGCTGGAAGTCTGGTAAGCACCTTATTAGCCGATAATCTCCTAGCAGCAGTGCTAAAGGAAGAAGGATTAGACTTCAAAAGAATGAGCAAAGAAGAAGCGTATGCGCTAAATGGTGAGCATTTGGAGCTTACCAAAGAAGAAATTGCAACTAGCTATAATAATTTTTATGAATTTGGATTCTCCAAAACAGATCCCAAAAATAGAGCACACTCTCTAAAAACTTCTCCTTGGGAGATTCAAATTGCAGGTGAGATTGAAAAGCCTTTTAGCATTTCTTATACTGATTTGCTAAAGCAGGTGCATTTGGTTGAGAGAGTGTATCGTTTCCGCTGTGTTGAAGCTTGGAGTATGGTTATCCCTTGGGTTGGCTTTGAGCTAAGAGAGCTAATAGAGCTTGCTAAACCAAATAGCGATGCCAAATACATGCGTTTTACAACACTTTATGATCCTAAGCAATTTCCTATGCAGGGAATTATACAGCTGCTTGATTTCCCTTACAAAGAAGTTTTGCGCCTTGATGAGGCGATGCACCCCTTAACGCTGCTAGCTGTTGGAATGTATCAAAAACCTCTACTTCCACAAAATGGAGCACCTCTGCGCTTAGTTGTGCCTTGGAAATATGGATATAAATCCATTAAAAGTATTCATAAAATTGAATTCTTAAAAGAAAAACCTATCTCTACTTGGGAAGAAGAAAACCCTAGAGAATATGGATTTTATGGTAATGTAGATCCTGAAGTCTCGCACCCTAGATGGTCGCAAAGCAGTGAGCGTGTCATTGGTAAAAGAGGACAGATTAAAACTCTCTATCTCAATGGTTATGCCAAAGAAGTGGAACACTTTTATCAAGGCTTAGATAGGGCAAAGCTTTATTAATGCAAATCATCATTGAATCCATTGCACTTTTTGCTTTATTTTGCCTTGGTTCTTATGGAATCTTATCCATAGAGAATCAGATTTTTTATGGCATCTATTTTTCCTTTGAAGCCCTCTATCTCTACACTGGGTATTTTGCCTTTGCCTTGCTATTTGTTGGGCTTTGGTTGCCAAATCCCTATGGTAGATTACTTGGCTTACTAGCCTTTGTTGCTATGAGTTGGCATTTTCTTATTTTTGTTTATTTGGATTTTGGATTAAACATTAAATTAATACTCCAAAAGATTCTTGCAGAAAACTCTTTAATTTTGGGAGGCATTAGCTTTTTAACAAGCATATTTGTATTTTGTGCTTCTTTGGCAAATCTTTTTGGGCACTTTAAAATGTATTTTTGGGTCTATTTGATAATCTTGCTTGCGCTTTTACATATCCTTACTCAACAAAAGATTCTAAGCACCCTCCATTACTCACTACTTATTGCGACTTTATGTGCGCTTAGTCTTAAAATCTACAAACACATAAAAACGCCAAAAACCAATTAAGTCTTGTTTTAATAACACGCTATAGCGCACACAGCCCTGCAACAACGGCAAAAATTTCACTCGCAGCCACTATAAACTCCGCGCTATCTTTTGCTCCAGAGAGAATGGGGCAAATCTTTGCAAGTTTAAATTTACTAGTTCCTTTAGATTCTGTGCTGTCTTTTTCTTTTTGAGCTTCAACCTGCTTAGAATCCTCTTGAATGATTTTTAATATTTCATTAACTTCATCAGAGAATCCTTTGCCGCTAAAGTCCAAATAAATATTTTCCCTAGCACGCGTAAGAAGAACATAGGTTTTGCGATATAAGAGATCGGGTTCATATTTTTGTGTAATATTTAAAAAATCAACAAATCCATGAACCACGACATTTTGAGCTTCTAGTCCTTTAATTCCTTGAATAGTCATAATTTTTATATCTTTTCTTCCAATGGAATCTAAAATACTTTTTAACTCTTCAATATTTTTATTGCTAAAAGTCAAAAGAATATTACTTTCATTATTAGGAAGATTTTTCAATAAATTTTTTAAATTATCATTTTCCTTATAATTGAAATTTTGCACCTTTATTTCGCCTGTTTCTAGGACACAATTAATATCGCTTGTGAAATTACTTTTCAAATAAAAAGACTTTTTATAGTATTCATTTAGCTTTTTGTCTTTATTGAGTATTTTAAAGGCACACACGGCAATATTTGATGGAGTTCTATAGACATTTTTAAGATTTTTAACGCGCCCTTGCATAGAAATTTTTTCAAATTTTGGGTGGTGAAAAACTTGCGCGATATTCTCCATAGAATAAGAATAGAATCTTTGTGCTTCATCTATAAAGAAAATGCAATCTTTAATTTCTTCATATAAGATTCGCATAAAGCCCTCTGGCATATCTTGCGTTTCATCACACAGCATATAATCCACAGGATTTCTTTTAAGATAATTTTGCAGTTTTAACCTAAATTCTTTTAATGCTTCATCACTTTCAAAAATTTCATATTGCTTGGAGATAGGTGTGGCTTGAATCTCTTTTGTGCTTTGCGCCTTAATTCCCACTTTACTAAAATCAAAATCAATCTCCCTTAAAAAAGCCATAATAGAAATAATTTTAATTTGCTTGGAATCATAATTTTCTCCAAAACTTGTTTTAATGGCATTTTCTAAGTTGTTATTAAAACACAAAATCAAAAAGTGCTCACTGCTATCTTTTTTCAATTGCTGCGCTACAAAATTAGTCAATATAATCGTTTTACCAGTTCCTGCAACACCGCGAATGATTCTAAAGCCATCTTTGTAGCCATTCATAATCCCTAGTTGTTTATGATCAAAAAAGACCACTTCATCTTTTGTAATTATCGGGATTATTTGATTGCTTTTGGAATCTTTGGCAGAAACAAACAAAGAAGTAATTTTAAGAAAATCTTTTTTATTAGGCACATTGATGCTAGTGGATTTAAAAAAACGACCAAAAGATTCTTTATTTTGCAAATCTTCTTTAAAAAATGTTAAGGAACGCATAGTTGCATCATAAGGGTGTCGAGAAAAGAACTCTTCTGCATCGCTTTTAGAAATGGATGGAAAGATAACGCGCATCTCAACATTAATAGGAATAGGACAATCTCCAAAATTTTCTTTTAAAATAGACAAAATTAAATTTCTATATTTATTTGCCTGATCATAAGGGGAGTGTTTTTTAATCAATTCTAAAGAATCCCAGTTTTTTACTTCAACAACAAAAATCCCAAGAGTCGGATGCAACAAAAGCAAATCTATTTCAAAAATATTCTCGGCAAATCCTAGTCTTGCTTTGGGAATAAGATAATAGTTTTCTCTATCACTTTTATCCCTTAGAAGTGAAGCAATAGAATCGCACACATAACTCTCACCCTGCTCTCCCTTAAAATATTTTGCCAAAACCTTAGAGAGATTTGAAAAAGCCATTTTAAATCCTTCATCAAAATTCAATACCACTTTAAAAGAACATATTCTATTCTACTTGAAGCAATTATGCAAGACTCTAGCTAGAGTTTTATTTTATTTAAGTATGTTTTGGGTAGAATTCGCATAATTTTTTTATTTTTAGAAGGGAAAGTATGAGTGGAATTTTATTAATCATCCAGTTTGTTTTAGCGGTTATTATTACCATTATAGTGCTTTTGCAAAAAAGCTCTAGCATCGGACTTGGAGCGTATAGTGGAAGCAATGAAAGCCTCTTTGGGGCAAAAGGTCCAGCAGGTTTTTTGGCTAAGACTACTTTTGTTCTTGGATTCTTATTTGTAGTAAATACAATCGCATTGGGCTATTTCTATACCAAAGATTCTCAAAGTTCAATTCTTGATAATGTGGAAATTCCAGCTAATCCAACACCCACTACACCAGCAGTTCCTGTTGCACCTGCTGCACCTCAATCAAACACCCAACCTAATCAATAAGGACACAAGATGAGTTTGCAAGAGATTTACAATCACACACAAGAATCAATGAACAAAAGTATTGAATCCATGAAAAAGGAATTTGGCACTTTAAGAAGCGGAAAGGTTTCTGTAGCCATTTTAGATCATATCCGCATTAGCTACTATGACACACCCACACCACTCAATCAAGTTGGCTCTGTTATCGCTCAAGATGCTAGCACGATTGTCATCACGCCTTGGGAGAAAAATCTACTCAAAGACATTGAAAGGGCGATTCAAGAAGCCAATATCGGAGTAAATCCAAACAACGATGGCGAAACTATCAAACTCTTTTTCCCTCCAATGACTAGCGAACAAAGAAAGGAAATTGCCAAGGAAGCCAAAAATATTGGAGAAAAAGCCAAAATTGTAATTAGAAATATCCGCAAAGATTCTAATGACAAAGTCAAAAAGCTTGAAAAAGATAAAGTTGTCAGTGAAGATGAATCTAAAAAAGGGCAAGATGAAATCCAAAAACTAACTGATAACGCGGTTAAAAAAATCGATGAACTTGTCAAACACAAAGAAGAGGAATTGCTAAAAATCTAGTAAGGAGAAGCAATGGATATTACTCAAATTTACAAAAATTCAAACGCACTTTTAGAGGGGCATTTTCTGCTTAGTAGTGGTAAGCACTCACCCTTTTATCTGCAGTCTGCTAAGGTTTTGGAAAATCCAAAAACCGCAGAAGAGTTAGCAAAAGCACTAGCAAAAATCATTCAAGAATCTAAAATAAAAATAGATTGCGTTTGCTCACCCGCACTTGGTGGGATTCTTGCTGGTTATGAGCTTGCAAGGGCTTTGGGGGTGCGATTTATTTTCACAGAACGCGTTAATGGAGTGATGACTCTAAGACGCGGTTTTGAAATCAAAAAAAATGAAAAGATTCTTGTTTGTGAAGACATTATTACCACCGGTGGTTCTGCTATGGAATCTGCCAAAGAAGTTGAAAGTCTTGGCGCTGAAATTGTTGGTTATGCTGCCCTTGCTAATCGAGGAATCTGCAACCGCTACCAAAGCCCAAATACCTTTGACTCTAAAGAATGCAAATTAGATTCTAATCTACCTCTCTTTGCCTTAGAAGATTTTGTATTTGAAACCTATGAGCCAAGTCAGTGTCCTTTGTGCCAACAGGGTAGCAAGGCAATTAAACCCGGAAGTCGTGGCAATTAGTCTCTAAGCTACCCTATGTCAAAACGCTGGAGGAAGATAAAGAAACAAAACACCCCAAAAAATATCTCTTTACCTTTGCAAGAAGATTCTAATTACGCGACTTTTTGGGAGAGAGGCAAGGCTCAAGTGATTGATACTTTTATGATTTATTTGCCCCTTTTGTATTTCTTAACCTATGTTGTCATAGGGAGTGCGCAAGGATTCCGCGATTCAAATTGGGGTCCTTTTGTTGCGGTGTTAATTTATGGCTTGATTGTGGCTTTATTAATGGCACTCAAAGGTCAAACTCCCGGTAAAAAAGCCTATGATTTATGGGTGAGGCGAGAAAATAATCAACCCATTACTTTCCTTTTTGCGCTTTTGCGATTCTTTCTTTTTTTAATCTCTGGAGTTACTATTATTGGCATTTTAATGCCATTGTGGAGAAAAGATAAAAGCACCTTGCACGATTTGCTACTCAAAACAAGAGTCTTTAAAAAAAGTTAATTTTTTATTAAAATTATTTTTGGCATAATTATAGACTTTATAAATTTACAAGGGAGACATTTATGAATTCCATTTTCACATTTGCGGGGTTGATTAATCATAATCACGACTTTATCATTGCATTCCATGTGGTGCTTGTAGCTATTATTGCGGTTATTTTAGCAAAACTTGCCACTTCAAGAATGCAAGTTGTTCCAGGGACTATCCAAAATGTTTTTGAAGCTTTTTTGGGTGGTGTTATCTTTATGGCAAAAGATGTTATCGGCGAGGAAAAAGCACGACAATATTTGCCTTTAACTGCTACTTTAGCGCTATTTGTTTTTCTAGCTAATGCAATTGGTATTATCCCAGGTTTTGAAGCACCTTCATCAAGCCTTAGTTTCACTCTTACGCTTGCATTAGTTGTGTTTGTTTATTACAATTTTGAAGGGATTCGCACTTTTGGAATCATTAAATATTTTGCACACTTTGCAGGACCAGTGAAAGCTCTTGCTCCCTTAATGTTCCCTATTGAAATTATCTCTCATTGTTCGAGAGTAGTTTCTCTTTCTTTCCGTCTTTTTGGAAATATCAAAGGGGATGATATGTTCTTGCTTGTTATGCTTATGTTAGCTCCTTGGGTTGCTCCATTACCTGCTTTCTTGATTTTGACTTTTATGGCATTTTTACAAGCTTTCATTTTTATGATTCTAACTTATGTTTTTTTAGCCGGTGCAGTTTTAGCAAGTGAGGAAGCGCATTAAAGCTTACCTCATCACCGATCCCAATCTCTACCCAAGCTCTCCCTTAAAATTTTATGATTTTTACAAAAATATCCTTGATTCTCACGCCATTTCCTTTGCTTGTTATCGCGACAAAGAATCCCCAAAGCCAAAACTCTTTGAAGTTTTTTTAAAACTCAATCAAAACTATCAAATCCCAAGCCTTTTAAATTCTCATTTTGAGATGGCTTTAGAATATGGCTTTGATGGATTGCATTGCAATGGCAAACAAATACAACAAATCAGCGATGCCAAACAAAAGCTCCCTTTGGTTTTTTTTAGCGCACACAATGAGCAAGAGATAAGAGAGGCTGATTCCTATGGGGCAGATGGAATTACCCTTAGTCCAATCTTTGCAACACCCAATAAAGGAAAACCGCTGGGAATTGATTTTTTAAAAACACTTAATCTTGATTGTTATAAGGCGAAGATTTTTGCATTAGGAGGAATTATTAGCCAAAAAGAAATTTTGGAAATCTCTCAAATTCCTTTTTGTGGCTTTGCTTCTATTCGTTATTTTTTAAGCAGTTAAATTTTAGTTGCAATGATACTTCCCATTTGCTCTGTTGTGCAAATTTCTTTTGCACCAAATTCTGCTATATCTTTAGTGCGATAGCCTTCTTTTAGCGCCAAATGAATCGCATTATCTATAGCATCAGCAGCCCTAATCTCACCCAAAGAATATCGTAAGAGCATACTAGCACTCGCTATTGTTGCAATTGGATTTGCAATCCCCATTCCTGCAATATCTGGCGCACTTCCGTGAATTGGCTCATAGATTGCTGCTTTAGCGCCAAGTGATGCAGAAGGTAAAAGCCCTATAGATCCACTTAGCATACTCGCTTCATCGCTCAAAATATCTCCAAAAAGATTCCCTGTTAAAATCACATCAAATTGCTTAGGATTGCGGATAAGTTGCATCGCTGCATTATCAACATACATATGGCTTAATTCTACATCGGGATATTCTTTTGCCACTTCACTCACCACTTCTCGCCACAACTGGCTAACATCAAGCACATTTGCCTTATCCACAGAGCAAACTTTTTTATTTCTCTTTTGCGCGGCTTCAAAGGCAATATGAGCAATTCTCTTGACTTCATCAACACTATAGACCATTGTATTAAATCCGCGATCTTTATCACGCCCTTTTGGAGTGCCAAAGTAGATTCCACCAATCAATTCTCGCACCACCAAAATATCTACTCCACGCACCACTTCAGGCTTCAAAGTGCTTGCTTCGATAAGTTCATCATAAACTTTTGCAGGTCGGAAGTTTGCAAATACTTCCAAACTTTTGCGCAACCGCAATAAACCGCTCTCAGGGCGTAATTCTCTAGGCAAATTATCCCATTTTTCACCACCAATTGCTCCAAAAAGCGTGGCATCTGCCTTAAGACATCCTTCAATGGTTTCATCTGGCAAGGGGTTTTTTGTTAAATCATAAGCGATCCCGCCCATCAAATAATCTTCAAATTCCAAGCCAAATCCAAATTTCTCTGCAACAACCTTTAAAACCTTAAGGGCTTCATTAATGATTTCAGGACCAATTCCATCTCCCTTGATAACAGCAATTTTATAATTTTTCAATTTATTTTCCTTTTTGAGATTTTGCATATGGAATTAGCCCTCCTGCTTCTAAAAGCTCAAGCATAAAGGGTGGAATAGGAGTGAAGTGGTATTGTGTATTTTGAGTAATGTTTTTAATCACACCCCCTTGCAAATCAATTTCTAGCACATCCCCTTCACAAATAGAATCAGTTTCTTTAATTTCTAAAATCGGAAGCCCTGTATTAAAAGCATTGCGATAAAAGATTCTCGCATAGCTCTTAGCAATCACTGCGGCAATCCCCGCTGCTTTAATCGCCACAGGTGCGTGCTCCCTACTAGAACCACAGCCAAAATTCTCCCCTGCTACAATAATATCTCCCTTGCTAATTAAACTTACAAAATCCGCCCTTGCATCCTCCATTAAATGTGATGCTAAAACTTTCTCATCGCTAGTGTTTAAATAACGCGCTGCAATGATTAAATCTGTGTCTATATTATCTCCAAACTTCCAAGCCTTGCCTTGCATCTTTTCCCCTTAATCTTCATAAACTTCTAATTTTGTGCCATTCCAATACCAATCTTTGCTATAAAGCTTCTTTTTAAACTCAGGAGGAACTTTCAAAAAGAAAACTCTCTGTGGCTCTACATCTGCGCTTAACAATGAATGTTCAATGCCTAAAATTAAATTTTCTGCACTAGCAATTTTACAATGTTCCACCAAAATTTCTTGACTATCTTGTGAAATAATTGTCATCGCTTATCCTTGTATTTTAGCATTTTAAAAAGCCCATTATTATAGCATAGTTTCCTAAACTCTAAGCTTCTATTCTTTGGAATTCTCTCTTAAATTATTGTCATACCACTAAATTCAAATTTTCTAAAAAAGTTACAAAAGCACCAAATAATCCTTATTATCTTTAATAAAATCATATTTAAGCAAAAAATAAGGGGGGGGGGGGCAAAATAAATACTTTATTTAATTTTTAAGGAGTAAGAATGAAATTATCTCTTATTGCATCAAGAGCAATATTTGGTTTAGGAGTGTTAGGGAGTGTGAGTGCATTTGGAGCAGATTACACCCTAAATAATGCTAATGACTTTCAAACTTATTTTGAAGAAAGTAGCGAGGGCAGTGGAAAATGGGTGCTAAAAGAACAATACAAAAATGATAATCTAACTTTTAATTTTGACTCTCTATCTCTAACCGACCCACAAGATCAAGGAGGTTTAGGGCTAAATATTAAAGACATTACATACAATGGCACTAAATTTATAATCGGTGATGGAATGGGTGAGGATGACAGCTATTTTGGAGAATCAGATGTTGAATTCCAGAGTGGAAACCATTCTTATACAATTAATGCAGATGTGGAGATTAAAACCGATGGGAATCTCCTAGCACAAAGCCCCTCTTATATCAATGGAAATGTGACTATAAATGGAAGCGAACAAGGTGGTGGTAGTCTAGAAGTGTTTAAAATTTGGGGCGCAAATGGTTCTTTAAGTATTGATGGCACTCTTAATTCAAATTATGGTTATTTTACAATCGCTGATTCAAATAGAAAAGGCGGACTTTTACATGTAAGTGGCGATGTAAGCCTTATAAACTCTACTTTTAGAGTCATCACACAAAGCCTTTCTAGTTTAGCATTTAGTGATTATGAACTGATAAGAAGTGATAGCAAAATCACACTTGGTGGAAATAATAAAGTGAATTTACAATATTTAGTTACCCTAAAAGATCTCTTAGGCACACAAAATATTGATGGCATTGCCGATTATGAGATTGATAGAGAAGTAAGCGAGAATCTCTATAAAGCGAGTTTAGATTTAAGCAAAGATGAAAAAAGGCTCTCTACGGATATTACTACCACAGAAGATGCTAGAAACCTTGCAAAGATTCTAGCAGAAGAAGTAAAAACTAGAGATGATATGCTAATAGAGCTAAATAACCAAAAAGCAAACACTATAGATGAAGCTGAAAAAGCAAGGATAGATGAAGCTATCACACTCATCACCGCACAAAAAACTGCCATTGAAAGTGCAATCCCTACAAATCAAAATGGGCAGATTAGCGGTAAAGATTTTATTAATGTAGTAGGCACAAGCATAGCACAAAGCGATAAAGCCCTAGCAGGAGAGCTAGTAGATAAACTAAATGGTGTAAAAAATACAGAAATGCACGCAGCTTTACTTTTAGATGTAAATAAAAATATAGGTGACGCAGTAACTTCCCTAAAATCCTCTGGCAACCTAAACGAAGCACAAGGTATCTTTGATAGTTTGATTAACTCTAATATTAATGCTAGTGTGGGTATAGGTGCAATCACAAATAAAAACTTCTTTAAAGATGTAAGAGAAAGTGCAAAA